>NZ_JBEPYQ010000038.1:0-57916 GCF_041641335.1 Cohnella sp.
GCATCAGTTCCATGAATTTCACCCTTTCCTTCGGATAGTCTTTCAAGATTTCGTCCAGAAGCTTCTCGTCTTCGTCCTGGTCGGGCTCGAAATACAGATCGGCTACCGACATCAACAGCGCTATTCTTGCATCATCTAGCTTGAAACTAAGCCGTAAAAGCATTCGCAAATAAGCCGAACGCATTTCTCTTTTCTCCTTCTCATTGTATCCCATTTTGACCAAGAGAGCAGCAGCCACCGGGTTCTCCGAAGCGATAAACCGTCTCCAATCCAACGTTCTCAGCTCGACCTTCAGAAACTTGAAACGGACGATCTCGTGATCGGGAATGCCCATGACGAACGTATCCGGGTCCTCCGCCCCTTCATCCGCCGTGAAAACTTCAATTACCCGATATCGCGGCCCGTGAACAGGGGTTAATAATGAACCGTCACTTCGATCTCTTGATCGTAATTGCCGAAATGGCGGCCGAACAGGCTGACGCCGCCCGGGTGCTCGGCGTCTTCGCGGCTGGCGATGCGGAAGCGGATGTCTTCTCCGTAGCGTATGCCAAGGCGGGAGATGTCCGTATCCGACAGACGGATTCCGTCCAGATAGGTGCCGTCGGACCGGACCGTCAGCGTCTTCAGCAGCCCGTGCTGCGTGCCCATGTTCCACCATGCCGGGGTGTGCGCGCCGCGCTGACTCCCGTAGTCGCCGGGGCATGTCCAGACGCCGATCTCGACTCCGTTGATCGAGAACGTAATGTCGGAGGGCCAGTTCTCGTTGTAGCCGGGAGCTTCGGAGCACAGCTCGAGCGACAGGCTGAGGCTTTGCGCGTTCTGGCTGCCGACGAGGTAATTGGGAATCCGATACTCGACGAAGCCGCTGGCGAACCAGAGATGCTTGGCCTTCACATGCTCCGGATCCGAGAAGTAGCGGGGGTCGTCGACCATTCCGATCAGGGCGTGCTCGGACGTCAGGCCGCACGTCGGCTTGACCTGGAAGTCGGAGAACTGGCCGATCGGCACGGACACCGAATATTGCCGGACGTCCTTCTCCTCCGGCGTCCTGAACTGCAGCGTTACGTTGTCGGGCAGCAGTCGGCACACCTTCTGTCTCCCTCGCAGTCCCGACACGCTTTCCGTCCCGACGATTCCCGATTCTTCAAGCTTCTGTATATGCTTCGTCACGATGGCCGAGGACAGTTGCAGCTCGGACGCGAGCTCTTTGATGTTCATGGGCCGGACGTTCAGCAGTTCGATCATTCGCAGCCGGGTTTCGGAGGCAAAGCATTCGAAATAGGCCGCGTTGCGGGAATGGACTTGTATAATCATGACAATCTCCTCGCCGTTTAATTCTTTCATTATATAACTCAAAAGTTAATTAAACAATCAAGTGTTGACTTGAATAGACGATTATTCGATAATATGAGCTGTAAAGTGAATTATAAAGTTATCAAGTTAATTAATTAGTTAACTTATGGAGGCTGCGAATATGGCGACAAAATTTCGGCAGGAGCATCCGCGCCCGCAATTCGAGCGCGCGGATTGGATCAATCTGAACGGAGAATGGGAATTCGAGTTCGACGACGCCGGAGCTGGCGATAAGGAGCAGTGGCAGGCGGGAGGGAAGGAGCTGTCCCGGCGCATTCAGGTGCCGTTTGCGTTCCAGAGCCGGTTGAGCGGTATCGGCGATCCCGGCTTTCACGACGTCGTCTGGTACAGAACCGCATTCGAAGTTCCTGCGTCCTTCTCCGGCAAGCGCACGATTTTGCATTTCGGGGCAGTTGATTACGAGGCGACGGTATGGGTGAACGGCAAGCTGGCGGCAAGGCATGAAGGCGGCCACACGCCCTTCAGCGCCGACATTACGGGTATCGTTAACCCGAGCGGCACCAATACGCTCGTCGTCAAAGCCGTCGATTACAGCAGGGACGTTACGCTGCCGCGGGGCAAGCAGTATTGGCTGACGGATTCGGCCAGCATCTTCTATACCCGCACGACTGGCATATGGCAGACGGTGTGGCTGGAAGCGGTCGGACAGACTTACGTGGACAAAGTCCGCTTCACGCCGGACATCGATCGCAACGACATCGAGATGCGGGTCTTTTTCGGAGGGTTGACCGGCCAGCAGAACGATTTGACGCTGGAGATCGACATCTCCTATCAAGGGGCTTCCGTCACCCGCGATATCGTGCGGGTGAACAACGAAGAGGAGACGAGAACGATCCGTCTGACGGACTTCAACGACCATTCCCAAGGACGCTGGTGGTCCCCGGAGAAACCGAACCTGTACGATGTGCGCTTCACGCTGCGAAGCGGCGGCGTCGCGATCGACGAAGCTTCCAGCTATTTCGGCATGCGCAAGGTGTCTATCGAAGACGGCAAGTTCTGTCTGAACAACCGGCCGTATTTTCAGAAGCTCGTGCTTGACCAAGGGTACTTCCCGGACGGCAATCTGACGCCGCCGAGCGACGAGGCGATTAGACGGGACGTGGAGCTGACGAAGGCGATGGGCTTCAACGGAGTGCGCAAGCACCAGAAGCTGGAGGACCCTCGCTATCTCTACTGGTGCGACAAGCTCGGCCTGCTCGTCTGGAGCGAAGCGGCCAACGCGTATCAATATTCAGAGAAGTACGTGCGCCGTTTCGTGAACGAATGGCAGGAGTCGATGGAGCGCGATTACAACCATCCGTCCATCGTCGCTTGGGTGCCGCTCAACGAAAGCTGGGGCGTGCCGAACATTCAGATCGACAAGCGGCAGCAGCAGCACGCGTTGACGATGTACCACTTGACGAAGTCGCTTGACCCGATGCGGCCGGTCGTCTCCAACGACGGTTGGGAGATGGTCGCGACGGACCTGTTCAACATTCACGATTACGAGTGGCGTCGCGAAGTGCTGGAGGAGCGGTACAGCTCGCCGGAGAAGGCGACGAGCGCGCTGCCAGCGGGCCGCAGATTGTCCGTCGGCGGTTATTCCTACGCGGGCCAGCCGATTCTCGTCACCGAGTTCGGGGGAATCGGCTACAAGAAGAGCGAGTGGGAAGGCTGGGGCTATTCCGGAGCCGAGAACGACGAGGATTACGCCGATCGGCTGCGGGCGGTCATTCATCCGCTGCTGAAATCGGACGTCGTACAGGGCTTCTGCTATACGCAGCTGACCGACGTCGAGCAGGAGATCAACGGCCTGCTGACGTACGACCGCGTGCCCAAGCTGCCCCTGGAAACGATCAAATCAATTATAGAAGGCGCCTGACCGAGTCGAGTCCGGCGTATCCCCGACAGCCTCCGAAGCCGTGCGTCAGCGCGTCGCTTTCGGAGGCTGCCTCCGTTTAGATCTACAAGGGGCGCGGTTTCGCACCGACATCCATGTCGAGTTCGCGAACGTGAGAATAACGAGTTGAAGGATCCGGTCTAAGCGAAGCCGCTTCGGACCGGATCCTCTAAGGCTACGCTTTCGGAACGTTGACGCTGAGCATCGAGACTCTGTCCGAGAAGCGAGGATCGAATACGCGGATCTCGTCTCCAAGATCCTGCGTGACCACGAAGGGAGCGAACAGAAGCAAACTTCTGGCCGAAGGGTCCAGCATTAAAGCTTCAACGTCCACCGGATCGATCCGGTGTTCCCGCACGACCCCGCTTGCTCCTCCGATCTCGTGTCGTCCCTCGACGACTTCGAGGTCTCTTTTCGCGTAATACGAAAGGCCTCCCGGATACCGGTCCGCGCGGATCGCCACCCGATCGAAGTCGTCTTTTTTCAAATCCGCGTAGACGTAAGCGGAATGGGCGATTTGAAATCCTGCGTAGAGCGCTGCCAGACCCCAGAAGACGCGAAATAGCCGTGTTCGCTGCTTCTCGCCGCGAAAGAGCAGCAGGAAGGGGACGATTGCGGCCGCCATCGCCCAGAATACGTAGCCTTTGTTGGGAATGATACCGATGGCGTACCTGCGCGAGGTGAACGGCTCAAGCAGTCCCGTCCCCCAGGCGTTCGTCCAGTCGCTGACGATATGCAGCAGCACTCCGGCGAAGGCGGTCCAGAACAATCGCCGGTCCTTCACGCGGAAGAAGAGCCAGGCCAGCAAGGAGAACATCCCTGCCCAGACGGGGACCATCAATAAAGAATGGGTGATCCCCCGGTGCGACATCAAGTAATCCGCCCCGGCCCGAGCCCATTGAATGTCGATGTCCGGGATGACGCTCGAGCCGACGGAAGCTCCGAAGAACGCCCATTTCGTTTTGACGTCCATGTCCGTCTTTTTCAACGCTCCGTAGATGGCGACTCCGAACAGAGTATGGGTCATATAATCCACTTTGCCGACCTCCTTTCCATTCCGTTTCTTCTACTATCATCGCGCATTCGCCGGGCTCATTCAATCCCTATGCGATCCTAGACTATGAATATGGCCGATTTGGGCAATAATGATTCCGTTGTACCCGGCAATCGTCGAACTTGCCGCAAATTGAAGATGAGGAGAACGACATGTGGGATAAGCTGTTGCTGTTGTTGGAAATTTTGCTGGTCAATATCGTGCTTAGCGGGGACAATGCGGTCGTGATCGCCATGGCCAGCCGGAGCTTGCCCGAGCGTCTGCGCAAGAGGGCGATCTGGGCGGGAGCGCTGGGGGCTGTGCTGCTGCGCATCGTCTTGTCGATCGCCGCGATCGCGCTGCTCGACATTCCGGCCGTGCGGTTGATAGGATCGCTACTACTTCTATATATCGCGATTCACCTGCTGCTGGACGACGGGGAGGAGAAGCAGGTAGCCGGAAGCTCGTCTCTCGGCAAGGCGGTAGCCATCATCCTGCTGTCCGATCTGATCATGAGCCTCGACAACGTGCTGGCGATCGCCGCCATCGCGGACAACGACCTGTGGCTGATGTCGGCGGGCATCGCGCTGAGCATTCCGCTCATTATATGGGGCAGCCAATTGATACTTAAGGCGCTGACCCGTTATCCGTTCATCGTCTGGGTCGGCTCGGCCATACTCGGCTTCACGGCCGGGCAGATGCTAGGGGACGTTGCGTTCATCCACGACCGCCTGCCCGCACTGGGAGCTTTAGGCAGAGGGTGGTTCCCCGCGGCGTCGGCCCTGTTCGTCGTCGCGGTCGCGTTCTTGTGGCGCAGACTGGAAGCAAGTCCGTCCGCAAGAAGGGAAGAGAGGGCGCGAACGGGTCACAAGTAGATAGTCTTCAATCGTCCTCCCGGAGCAAAGTAAATACGGTCAGCTCCGGGACGCAGCGGAATCGGACCGGAATGCGCGTCGTTCCGATGCCGCGGTTGACGTACAGCAGGTAAGGCCGCTTGTCGCGGAATCGGCCGCCGATCCGGTACAGGCCGCTGACGTACTTGCTGCCGAGCTGCGTACGCACGATCGGGCCGAGAAGCGGCAGCGCCACTTGTCCGCCGTGGCTATGTCCGGATAGCTGCAGGTCGATCGGGTAACGGATCAGCCGATCCGCCACGTCCGGCTCGTGGACGAGCAGCAGGTTAAAGCGATCGTTCTCCAGCCGGGACACCGCCTTGGGCGCGTTCGGCTTGCCCAGTACGTAATCGTCCAATCCCGAGACCGTGATGAACTCCCCTCCGGGAAGCGTTATGCGCCGCGCCGCGTTGATCAGAACGGAGAAGCCGCCACGGCTTAAGAAGGCGCCCGACGAGCGGAGCGTCCGCTCGTGACCGAAGTCGTGGTTGCCGTATACGGCGAACTTGCCGAGTCGCGCCTCGATCCTCGCAAGCTGAGGCGACGGGTCGTATTTGGCGATATTGTCTCTTCGGCGCGCGTCGTGCAAATCCCCAGTGAATACGACAAGATCGGGGCGGAGCGAGTTGACGGTGTCCACGAGCTTGCCCAGCCGTTCGACAGAATAACCCGGACCGAGGTGCGTGTCGCTGAATTGAACGATCGTTACCCCGTCGAAGCCCGGCGGAATGCGGGAGGAACGAATCGTCTGATGGACGATGCGCAGTCGCCCGCGCTCGCCCGCGACGCCATATAGGCCTATCGCCGTAACAATCAACAGCAGAGCCGCGATGGTTGCTAGGATCATACCGCCTTCCTCCTTAAAATGTGAAGTATATCACAGTATCCTTGTCGAATGCATGCTTCAATGGAAGAATATTCAGGCAACGAGGGGGAAGCTTCATGAAAACGAAATTCGGAATCGTCAAGAAGATGGTTATCGGAATTACGGCGGCATCGGCCGTTACTTACGCGACCAGCGCCTTCTTTCTCTTAGTACTTAAAGATATGTTCGATTTCATGTCCGGATGGCTGTTTGTTCTGCTGACGCTGCTGTTCGGCATTTTCTGGACCGGCCTGTTCGGTTTTTTCGCGGCGAAGTGGCTGCTTCGGCCGCTGCTGTCGTTGACTACGGCAGCAAGGGAGGCAGCCAAAGGGAATTTGCGGGCCAACGTGGCTCCCCCGTCCTCCGGCGACGAGATGCAGGAGCTTGGCGAAGCTTTCGAAACGATGCTGAAGCAGCTCAGGACGATGATCGACGGCATTAAGGAAAATACGAGGCTTACCGACTCGCACGTCAAGGAGCTGCAGGAAGCGATCGGACAAGCGGCCGGCCAGATCGAGCAGATGACGAGCGAATCGGAAGCGATTACTTCCGGCACGCAGACGCAGGCGGAATCGGCGGATCGGCTGCACCTGGACGCGGAGACGCTGGCTGCGGTCGCGGGCCGGATGAGCGAAGAAGCGACCGTCGCCCGCGAGCGGGTCGGCCAGATGAATCACGCCGCCGCGCAGAGCGAGGAAGTGTTCCGGTCGCTGATCGGCGGCATGCGGCAGTTGTCCGAGCTGAACAAGGAAGCGATGGACGTCGTCGAGAAGCTGAGCGATTACGCTCAGCAGATTGGCACAATCTCCAACGTCGTCGGAGAGATCGCGGACCAGACGCATCTGCTGGCGCTGAACGCCTCGATCGAAGCGGCGAGAGCGGGGGAAGAGGGCCGCGGCTTCGAAGTCGTCGCCCATGCGGTGAAGTCGCTCGCCGACGAGAGCGCCGGTTCGGTCAAAAACATCCGCACGCTCATTCGTCATATTCAGGAAGAGGTAGGCAGGGCGGTCGGCCACATTCGTTCCCAGTATGAGCTGTCCGAGCGCGAAGCGGAGAACGGCCAGCAGTTCGCCGCCGCTTTCCGCGAAGTGAACGAGGAAGCCCAGCGCGTCGTCGACCTCGTCGAATCGATGGCCGCGGACATCTCCCGTCAAGCCAAGCAGGCGAACGTGCAGTTGAACGAATCACGCCGCGTGGCGCAAGTGGCGGATCGGATACGGCTCG
The DNA here is from genome assembly GCF_041641335.1 of Cohnella sp. NCBI lineage: Bacteria > Bacillati > Bacillota > Bacilli > Caryophanales > Paenibacillaceae > Cohnella > Cohnella sp. The sequence goes on from NZ_JBEPYQ010000038.1 coordinate 7,269, forward strand.
GGGCGCAACAGGTATTCTCCGCGTCCCAGGAGCAGACGGCCGTTATGGAAGAGATCGCCGCTTCTACGGACTCTCTGCGAGCCAAATCCGCCGAGCTGAGAACGAAGACGGAGTTTTTCCGCTCCTGAGTCGCCATCATAACGAAATAGAGAGGGCAGGAGCCGTCCTATAAGTAAGTCGTACCAGATTCCAGTACGCCTTATTTTACTTATAGGATGGCTCCTTCGCATGTCCGAAAAGATCGATCCCCGCCCCGGCTTCCCCGCCAAACATCCGACCGCCAATTAAGCTGCCGGTTGCAAATTCCGAGTCCGTATCGGTATGATTATTCGATAGCAGGAGCCAGTGCGGGACAAGCAGCGAATTCCGCTGCAAACAAGGGGAGGAGAGCCCGGATGAACGAACAACGTACGCGCACGATCGGCGGATGGTTCAGGGATCGCAGAATCCGCACGAAAATTTGGCTCGTCTACATGCCGTTGCTGCTGATTCCGTTCCTGATTCTCGGATATGCGGGCAACGCGGTCTATTCCAACGCGATCGTCGACAAGACGGCCAAGAGTTTCGCCGACAATTCCGGACTGATCATCAGCCGTCTGAACGGCATGCTCGGCAACGTCGAGAGCAGCGCGAACATGCTCAGCTTGAATTTGAATCGCGCGATCTCCGCCAATCCCGCTTCTTCCGCGGAGTTCGATCTGGCGCGCTATACCGCGATTACCACCCAGATCAGTCTCGCGCTGCTCGTATTCCCTGACGTCGATTCGGCGGTTTTTATCGATACATCCAGGAGAGTATACGGCTCCCATCCGAAGCTCGAGGAGAAGCGGGCCCCGGCTTCCGACGCCATCTACGCCGAGGTCGACGCGACGAACGGGATCAATCTGTGGCTGCCGATGCAGCGCAGGGACTATTGGGTAACGGACGAACAAACTCCTGTGCTGACCGCGGGCAAGAAGATCATCGACATCAAGACGGGGCGTACACTCGGCGTGCTGCTGCTGAACTTGAAGGAAAGCCGGCTGTCCGCCGTGCTGCGAACGATGAATGCGGAGCCTTCCGCCCGCTACTTGATCGTGGACGAAGGCGGAAGCGTCGTATCCGCGAGCAGGGACGACGCGCTGCTCCGGCCCGTCGAAGACGCCGAGCTGGCGTCCTGGATCAAGGAGCATGACGACGCGACGTCGATCCGTCCCATTCAGCGAGAGCAGATGCTGCTCACGATCCGAAGCTTCCCGATGCTCGGATGGAAGCTGGCGAGCGTTACGCCGCTCAGCGCTTTGACGACCGACTTGACCCAGATCAAGCTTACGCTGGCGATCGTGGCCGGCCTGTGCCTGCTGCTGGCGACGATAGGCGTCACGTATTTGTCGCAATGGATCGCCCGGCCGATCATCCGGCTGGCCAAGAGCATGAAAGGCTTCCAGGAAGGCGATCTGGACGAACGGCTCGTCATCGACTCCAAGGACGAATTGGGCTTGTTCGCGACGGGCTTTAATGAGATGATCCGGAGAATGAAGGGGCTTCTCGCCAACATCAAGGTCGAGCAGAAGCAGAAGCGGGAGTACGAGCTCGCGTTGATTCAATCGCAGATCAAGCCTCATTTTCTATACAACACGCTGGACGTCATCTACGCATTGTCCGAGATGGGGAGAATCAAGGATGTCCAGCGCACGACGAAAGCGTTGGCCGACTTCTACAGGCTGACCCTGAATCAGGGAAGAGAGATGATCACGATCGAGCAGGAAGTGCGGCTCGTCCAGGATTACTTGGCGATCCAGCATATTCGCTATTCGGACGTGTTCACTTATTCGATTGACGTCGATCCGGGCATTATGCCCCATCCTATTCTGAAGCTGACGCTGCAGCCTCTGATCGAGAACGCGATTTATCACGGCTTAAAGCTGAAGCGGGAGCCGGGACGCCTGCTGATTCGCGGTTATCGAAGCAGGGGGTTGATCGTCCTCGAAGTGACGGACGACGGGGTCGGTATACCGGGGGAGAAGCTTCCTGCGCTGCTGCGGCCGCCGGCGGACCCCTCCGAGGAGAAGGAGGGATCGTTCGGCTTGCGCAACGTGAACGAGCGCATTCGGCTATCCTTCGGCGAGCAGTACGGATTGGCGATCGCCAGCGAACCCGGACGGGGAACGACGGTAACGGTGACGCTGCCGTCCGTCGAGAAGAACGGAGTGACGACAGATGATTAAAGTGCTTATAGCGGACGATGAATCTATTTTTCGGGATTTTCTAAAAATAGTACTGCCCTGGGAGAAGTACGGGTTCCAAATTTGCGGCGAAGCCCGCAACGGAATCGAGGCGCTGGAGCTCGCGGACGCTCAACGTCCGGACATCGCGCTGGTCGACATCAACATGCCGTTCATGGACGGGCTGGAGCTCTCGCAAGAGCTGAAGCGGCGTTATCCGGCGATCGGCATCGTCATCATTACCGGGCATAACGAATTCGAATACGCGAGGAAAGCGATTCGAATCGGCGTCGAGGACTATTTGCTGAAGCCGTTCACTAAGGAGGAACTGCTGCTCACGCTCTCCAAGCTCCAGACCGAAATCCGGGAAACGAAGGATCGCGAGCTGACGCTCAAGGCGAACGAAGCGATGTGGAAGGAAGGCTTTCTCAATCGCCTGCTCGAGAGCGAGGAACAGAAACCGGAAGAAATCCGCGCCCGTCTGGCCGAGCTCGGCTATCCGGAGGCTTCGAACCTTTTTCAGGTAGCCTGCGTCGAGATCGATCCCAAAGACGCGAAATGGAGCAACGTCGGCGACCGGGAGCTATGGAAATTCGCGGTGGCGAACATTATGGCGGAGGCGCTCGAAGGCGAAGGGAACCGGCTTATTTTCAACGGACCGGAAGGCCGGACGATATGCGTCTACGAACCGGCAAGCGGCGGGAGCGATCCGGATACGATCAGGGAGAGCTACGAAAGGCTGTGCGCCTCCATCCGGAAATACTTGAAGTTTTCGATTGCGGTCGGCTTGGGCACTTTCCATTCAGAGATCGCGGGCATCCGGCAATCGTACAAGGAAGCGCTTCGGGCATTGCAATACAAATTCGTCGTCGGCAACGGACGAGTGATCGAATACGACTCGCGCAGTCAAGGCGTCAAAGGGTTTGCCAGCGGGTTTATTCCGTCCCAGACGAACGAAGATTTGCTCATCGCGCTTCGGATGGGGGACGGGCCTGGCGCGGAGCGGACGCTTCGGGCGGTTTTCAAGGGCATTCGCGAGGATCGGCTCTCTCTCGACTACGTCTACACGATCTGCATGGGTCTCGTCTCGGTCTGCTTGTCCTGCGTATCGGAGAAAGGCCATCCGATCGAAGATTGCTTCGGGGAAGACTTTTTTCCGTACAGCGACGTTATGACGCTGCATTCCTTTGAAGCGGCGGAAAGCTGGATCGTCGACCTTTATTTAAAGGCGATCGAATACATGGCGCTGCACAGGCAGACCAAATCGGGCAAAATCGCGCAGACCGCCAAGGAACTGATCGACGAGCAGTACCGCGATCCGGAGCTGAAGGTCGAGACGCTGGCACAGCAGGTGTACATTAATCCGAGTTACCTCAGAGGCGTATTCAAAAAAACGCACGGCATTACCGTGACCGATTACATTACGCAGAAGCGAATGGAAGAGGCGAGAGCGCTGCTGCTCGAAGGCCGGATCAAGCTCGCGGATATTGCCGAACAGGTCGGATACAACGATCCGGCCTACTTCAGCCGGGCGTTCAAGAAGTATTACGGAGCCTCTCCGAGAGATTTCGAAAAGATGCGCGGATAGTCCAATTCAGCCGCACATAGTCCATTCTGGTGAATGTTCTCCCCCGGTATACTTGAGTTGTTCCCACACTGAATCGATTATTTCTTTCCATGAAGTACGACCAATTAAGCGGGGGGTTCAACGAAATGAAGAAAATAAATAAAGTTTTATCTCTGGGACTGGCTCTGTCTTTGACGGCCGCAGCCTTGTCGGCCTGCGGTTCGAACTCCGGCAACAAAGAGGCGGAAAGCACCGCCGGCGGTTCGGCCGAAGGCAAGACGAAGCTGCGGATTTACGCGCAGTATTCGGACGAGGACACGAAGGGCTACTACGATTACGCCGTCGCCGAATTGGCGAAGGAGATGCCTAACGTCGAGCTGGAGCTCGAGATTCAGGCTCAAGACGACGGACAGAAGCTGAAGACGTACGCGGCTACGGGCAACTTGCCGGACATCTTCAACACGGGACTCGATCTGATCAACGTATTCAGGGAATCGAACAATATTTTGCAGCTGGACGAATACGTCGACAAGTTCGGTTTCAAGGACAAGATGCTGCCGAGCGCCTTGAACACGCTCTATACGGAAGACCAGCACGTATACGCATTCCCGTACGCGGGCAACGAAGTAATTCTGCTGTACTACAACAAAGAATTGTTCGAACAAAACGGCGTGAAAGTGCCGACGACGCTCGAAGAGATGCATGCTGCGATCGACGCGTTCAAGGCGAAAGGCATTACGCCGCTGTCCATCTTCGCCAAGGAGAAGTGGCCGGACGTCGCCTTCTACGACATCTTCGCGACGCGCTACAATCCGGCCGGCATCAACGCGCTGGACAAAGGCCAAGCCAAGCCGTCGGACCCGGGCTACAAGCAAGCCGCTCAAGACATCGTCGATCTCGTCAAAGCCGGACTGCTGCCTAAGGGCGCGACGAACCTGAACTACGACCAAGCCGCGGCGCTGTTCCACGAAGGCAAGGCCGCGATGTTCGTCAACGGCCAGTGGGAGATCGAAGCTTCCACGAAAGCGCTCGGAGACAAAGTCGGTTACATGTACTATCCGGCTCCTGACGCCGCTTCCTACGAAGCGAACAAAATGGCGTTCAGCGGCGGCGGCAACCCGGGCGGATACGCGGTATCGGCCAACACGAAGCACAAGGAGCTCGCGGCCGAAGTGGCCAGCTTCATGGCGCTCAAATACGCCGAGTTCAAGGTGACGAAGAAAGGCAGTCCGATCGTATCGACGAAAGTCGAGAAGGCGGTCGAGAAAGCTTACGATCCGCTCATGGAGCAACTGGCCCAAGACCTGCCGAACATGACGAGCACGACCGCGTTCGCTTGGGGATTGTCGAACACCAAATTCAAAGCCGCGATCGAGGACGCTTCCCAAGCGCTGCTTAGCGGATCCTACACGGCGGACCAATTCATCGCCGATCTGGAGAACGGCATGAAATAAGGAAGACCGCGTACACGATAAATCGCAAAATAAAGCCATTTATACGCCCACGGTATAAGTGGCTTTATTTTGCGGACATGCAAGGAGCGAGAGAACATGAACAAGTTTCTGGGAAACAAGACGGCGATTCTGTTGTTTACGTTGCCGACGATACTGCTGTTTAGCGTGATCGTCATGTGGCCGACGCTGCAAGTGTTCTATCGCAGCCTGTACGACTGGAACGGTCTTACGGAAGGCACGTTCATTGGATTGGACAACTACAAGCGGCTGTTCGAAGACCGCTTGTTCTATACATCTCTGAAGAACGGGATCATTTTCGCCGCCGTCATCGCGGTGCTGCAGATCGGCATCGGCACGGTGCTGGCGCTGACGATCTCCAATAAGATGGTGCGCGGCAGGAAGTTTCTGCGGATCAGCTACTTCATCCCGGTCGTACTGTCCGTTACGGTCGTTTGTCAGCTCTGGCTGGCCATGTACAACGGGGAATACGGATTGATCAACAAAGCGTTCGAAGCGCTGGGCATTTCTTATCGCCAGGACTGGCTGTCCAACGGCGATACGGCAATCTACGCCGTCGCCGTCGTGAACGCCTGGCAGAACATGGGCTATCACTTCGCGCTGCTGCTCGCCGCGGCGAACTCGATTCCCGAGCAGTATCTCGAGGCCGCGAAGATCGACGGCGCCGAGAAATGGAAAGCCCACTGGAAAGTGACGATTCCGCTTATGTCCGAGACGTACAAGTTCTGCCTCGTGCTGGCGATTACCGGCGGTCTTAACGCCTTCGCCAACATGCAGATCATGACGGGCGGCGGACCGGGCACCGATACGTACACGCTGACGTACATGATGTACCGTTCAGCTTTCCGCGTCGGCGAATACGGCTACGGCACGACGGCCGCCGCGTTCCTGATTATCGAATGCCTGATCGTGACGTTCGCGATTAACCGCCTCGTCGCGCGCGAACGGATCGTGTACTAGACCAAGCCGTACAGAAAGGAGGCTGCCCCATGCTCTCGAAGTTGCGCAAAAGCAATCCGCTGTTCCAAATTTTCCTGTGGGGATACGCGATCGTTTCCGTTTATCCTCTTATATGGATGGTTTTCTATTCGCTTAAGGACAATAACGAGATTTTCGTGACGAATCCGTTCGGGTTCCCGACGCAGCTCCGTTTCGAAAACTACGTTTCGGCGATATCCGAATTCAACGTGCCGCAGTATTTCCTGAACAGCGTACTCGTAACGGTCGTGACGATCTTCGGAACGATCAGCCTCGCCGTCATGTTCGCCTACTCAGCGGCAAGATTGCGTTGGAAGGGGAAGACGTTCGCGCAGATGTATGTCGTCATCGGCATGTTCGTGCCAGTTCAAGTGGTCATGATTCCGCTGGCCATTCTCGTCCGCGATTTCAATCTCACGAACACCTACGCATCGCTGATCATTCCGTATATCGCGTTTAACCTCTCATTCTCGACGATGGTGTTTTTCGGATTTTTCCGGACGATACCGAACGAATTGGAGGAGTCCGCCTGCCTGGACGGGGCGAACATTTATCAGACGTTCTTCAAAATCATGCTGCCTCTCGTGAAGCCTTCGATCGCCACCATGGTCATCTTCGTCTTCCTGGCCGCGTGGAACGAATATCCGATCGCGCTTATGCTGATCTCGGCCGAAGCGCTGAAGACGCTGCCGCTCGGCCTGCAGTTTTTCCAGGGACAATTCACGACCGATTGGGGCGCTATGGGCGCCGCGATGACGATCGCCTCGCTGCCGACGGTGCTGATCTACATTCTGTTCAGCGAACAGGTCGAGAAGGCGATGACGGTCGGCTCCGCTGTAAAAGGATAGTCGAACTCTCTAACGGAGCATTCCCGGACGCGAGCGCGTCTGACGTGGATGCTCCGTTTTGCCGATCGTTCGGATCGGCCCGGCCATAGCGCAGCTTTGATTTTTTCCTCCGGCTGTACGACAATAGGGGGATGAAGACTATGGAGGGGATGCGAGCTATGAAAGCTTTGATCGTGATCGATTATACGGTCGATTTCGTCGTCGGAAAGCTGCCGGTCGGAGAGCCGGGAATCGCTATCGAGGATAGAGTGTGCGAGATCGCGCGGCGTTTTGCGGAGCAGGGAGATTGGGTCGTCATGGCGGTCGACTTGCACGAGGAGGGGGACGCGTTCCATCCGGAGACGAAGCTGTTCCCGCCTCACAACATTCGGGGCACGGACGGCCGGAAGCTGTACGGCAAGCTGGATGAATGGTACGCGGAGGCCCGGGACAGCGTCTATTGGATGGACAAAACGAGATACAGCGCCTTCTGCGGAACCGATCTGGAGCTGAAGCTGCGCGAACGGGACGTCAGGGAGGTTCATCTCGTCGGCGTATGCACCGACATCTGCGTGCTGCACACGGCCGTGGATGCCTACAATAAGGGCTTCCGTACATTCGTGCATGCCGACGCGGTCGCCAGCTTTAATCCGCAGGGCCACGAATGGGCGCTCGGACACTTCGAGGGCGTGCTGGGCGCCGAAGTCGTCCGGGACTATCGGTAATCGCGAGAGAAAAGGGGAACTGCCGCCATGAGCGAAGCGAACTTGACGCTTCATACGGACAAATATCAGATCAACATGATGTATGCGCATTGGAAGCGCGGAACGAACAACGAACGGGCCGTATTCGAAGCGTATTTCCGCAAGCTGCCGTTCGGCAACGGCTACGCGGTGTTCGCCGGGCTGGAGCGTCTGGTCGACTACGTGCGCAAGCTGTCGTTCGGCGAGGAAGAGATCCGCTACTTGCGGACGCAGGAGGAACGCTATGACGAGGCTTTCCTCGACGAGCTGCGCGGCTTCAAGTTCGGGGGCAGCATTTATTCGGTACCGGAGGGGACTCCTGTATTCCCGAACGTGCCGCTCGTGCGCGTGGAAGCGAGAGTGTTCGAGGCCCAGCTGATCGAGACGGCGCTGCTCAACTTCGTTAACTACCAGACGCTGCTCGCGACGAAGGCTTCGAGAATCAAGCAAGTCGCTCCCGACGAGCTGCTGCTCGAATTCGGCACGAGGCGCGCACAGGAAGCGGATGCCGCGATCTGGGGGGCGAGAGCCGCCTATATCGCCGGTTTCCATGCGACGTCGAACCTGCTCGCCGGCATGAAGTTCGGCATTCCGACCGCGGGCACGCACGCGCATGCCTGGGTTCAAGGCCATGACAGCGAAGAGGCGGCGTTCCGCGAGTACGCCGAGGCGCTTCCCGACCATGTCACGCTGCTGGTCGATACGTACGATACGCTGAAGAGCGGCGTTCCGAACGCGATCCGCATCGCGCGCGAGCTGGAGCGGCAGGGCAAGCGGCTGAAGGGCATCCGCCTGGACAGCGGCGACTTGGCCTACTTGTCCAAGCGCGCCAGGGCGATGCTGGACGAGGCGGGCTTCGCCGACGCGAAGATCGTCGCTTCGAACGATCTGGACGAGAACCTGATCGCCGAATTGAAAGCCCAGGGCGCTAAGATCGACAGCTGGGGAGTAGGGACCCAGCTCATTACCGCGTTCGATCAGCCCGCTCTCGGCGGCGTCTATAAGCTGGTGGCCAGGGAGAAAGCGGGAGAGCTGGAACCGGTCATCAAAATCTCGGGAAATCCCGAGAAAATCTCCAATCCCGGCGTGAAGGAAGCGTACCGCATCGTCAACGCGGACAACGGCATGGCGGAAGCCGATTACGTGACGCTGCCCGGGGACGCCGACATTGCCGAAGGCAGGCCACTTACGCTGTTGGATCCGCTCCACCCCCACCGGTTCAAGCGGGTCGACCGTTACCGGGCGATTCCGCTGCTGCTGTCCGTGTTCGCGGAGGGAGAGCCGGTCTATCGTCTGCCAGAGCTGGACGACATTCGCGACGAGCACGCCAAGCAGCTTGCGCTGTTCTGGCCGGAGCATCTGCGCAAGCTGAATCCGGAGCCTTACCGCGTCAACTACAGTCCTGCCGTGCTCGAGCTCAAGGCCGAGCTGATCCGCAAGCATTTGTCGGAATAAACCGTAATATCCCTTTCGGAATGCAATAGGCATCCCTTTTATTGGTTCAGCATTATATAGACCAACAAAGTTGCGGTAGGCGGAGCCGGGATGATAGACTACATGGGAAGCTGCGGCAAAGTCTATCACGAAAGCAGGAAGTCCAATGAGCAAAATCAAGATCGTTACGGATTCGACCGTCGATCTGTCGGACGAGGAATTGAGCCAGCACGAGATCGAGGTCGTTCCGCTATCGATCAGCATCGGGAACGACACTTATTTGGACCGGGTGGACATTACGCCGACCGAGTTTATCGAGAAAATGCAGGCGTCCCCCGAGCTTCCGAAGAGCTCCCAGCCGCCGGCCGGAGTTTTCCTGGAAGCCTACGACCGCCTTGGCAGAGACGGGAGCGACATTTTGTCGATCCATATGACGGGGGGGATGAGCGGGACGGTGCGTTCGGCCGAGATGGGCGCGGGAATGTCGGAGGCGAGCGTCACCGTGGTCGATTCCCGCTATATTTCGAAAGCGCTTAGCTTTCAAGTCGTCGAGGCTGCGGAGATGGCCAAAGCCGGCAAGAGCGTAAGCGAGATCGTCGAGCGGCTGGAATGGATTCGCAAGAACACGCGGCTGTTCGTCGTCGTCGATACGCTCGACAACTTGGTCAAGGGTGGCCGCATCGGCAAGGGCAAAGCGTGGATCGGCTCGCTGCTGAAGATCAAGATCATCGCCAGCCTGGACGGAGGCGAGTATACGCCGGTCGCCAAAGTGCGGAGCAAGGCGCAGATCGTCGAGTACTTGGCGAAGCAGTTCGCCGAGGACGTCAAGGGCAAGGTCGTCCGGGGAGTCGGCCTCGTTCATGCCGCCGGACACGAGCTCGCGTCCAAGCTGAAAGAGACGATCGTCGAGCGGACGGGCTACGACAAGATCAGAATCGAGGATACGACGCCGATCATCAGCACGCACACGGGCGTCGGCGCGATCGGCTTCATGTATTACTACGAATAGCTTCGGATTCGTTCCGCATTAACTGTTGCAATCCCCTGCCTCCCGGGCTATAATTCCAAGTGATTGGTAGCTTGCGGCAATTGAATAGACTCTAAATCTTAAGGTGCCCGCTGCGTTGTTGCCAGATAAGTTGAACTCAAGATACGTCGAAGAGATGACCCAATGAAATGGAGAAAGGGAATGGGCTTCCTCTTCAACGGTTCAACTTGGATGGCAGACGCAACGGGTTAAAAGGGAAGCCGGTGCAAGTCCGGCACGGTCCCGCCACTGTGAAATAGGGACGGCCTCCACATGCCACTGTCCGATCGGACGGGAAGGCGAGGCGCGTCGCGAACCTATAAGTCAGGAGACCTGCCTTAAGATGCAGCAGACGAAATCCTTCGCGGATAAGGATACGGCTCACTCGGGAATGCTTCACGTTCTATTGCGTATCGGTTTCCCTGTTTGCTGACCCTCTCTCCGGTTCCAACTCGCAGAGAGGGTTTTTCGTGTCAGTCGTTCAATCGGTCAAGCTCCTCTTAATAGAAATCGAGGAGAGATGGATTGTGATGGAGAACAAACACAGACGGATATGGAGTAAAATGGGATTGTGGCTGGCCGTCGCCCTGATGGCGCTTAGCCTTGCCGCGTGCGGCAGCAACGAGGACAAGGCAAGCCCTTCGCCCTCCGCTTCGGAATCGGCCTCGCCGAGCGCTTCCGCCTCGCAGGAGCCGTCGCCTTCCGCTTCCGCGACAAGCTCCGAAGAAGCGGCGGCTCCGTCCGAGACGGTCTATCCGCTGACGCTGAAGGACAGCACGGGTACGGACGTCGTATTCGAGCAAGCGCCCGAGAGAATCGTTACCCTCGCCCCGTCCGAGACGGAAGTGATGTTCGCGATCGGAGCCGGCTCGAAGGTCGTCGCGGTCGACAATTACAGCGATTACCCGGAAGAGGCGCAGTCGATCGAGAAGGTCGGCGACATGAATACGAACCTGGAAGCTTTGCTGGCCGCGAAGCCCGACGTTGTGCTGGCGCACGGCGGCATGCAGGCGAGCGTGATCGAAGAGCTGCGCAAGCTGAACGTGAAAGTGTTCGCTTCCGATCCGAAGACGCTGGAGCAAGTCATGGAGAAGATCGAGACGATCGGACAAATCGTGAACGCGCAGGCAGGCGCGGCGCAAGTGACGGCCACGATGCAGGAAGAGCTGAAGCGGGTAACGGACGCGCTGCAAGGCGTCACTCCGAAGAAGGTGTACATGGAGTTCTCTGCGGGCTGGACGGTAGGCAGCGGCGAGTATATGGACGAAGTGCTGACGCTTGCCGGCGGCGATAACGTGTCGAAGGAGAAGAGCGGCTGGTTCGAAGTGGATCCGGAAGCGGTTATTCAATCGAATCCGGAAGTCATTATCTACTCGCATAACACGAACTTCGATCTCGGCATCCCGCAGGCGATCAAGGAGCGTCCGGGCTTCGAGGCCATCGATGCGGTGAAGAACGACCGGTTGTTCGCGGTGGACGACAATTCGATCAGCCGCGTTGGACCGCGTTTGACGAAAGTACTGTACGAAATGGCGAAAGCGATCCATCCCGACAAGGTGAAATAGGATGCGCGGAAAATGGACGATCTATATGGGAGGAGCCGCTGCGCTCCTCCTTTGTTCGATTATATTGAGCCTCTCCCTTGGCGGCGCGAACGTGCCGATCGGCAAAGTGTGGAGCATTCTGATCCATCACGTTCCGTACGCGAGCGAGCTGCTGGGTGTTGGCTCCGTCTCGGAAGGCGCGGCCGATCCGGACGAGACGATCATCATGAAGGTGCGTCTGTCCCGGGTCGTGTTGGCAGTGCTCGTCGGCGCTGCCCTAGCGCTCGCGGGAGCGGGCTTCCAGGGCGTACTGCGCAACCCGCTGGCCGACCCGTACACGCTCGGCGTGGCAACGGGCTCGTCGGTCGGGGCGGCGTTCCTCATTTTGTTCGGTCTGCAGCTGTGGATCGGCCAATGGACGATTCCCGCGGTTTCGTTCCTGACCGGACTATGCACGCTGTTTATCGTGCTGCGCCTGGCTTACCATCGAGGCAGGATGGAGCTGGAGACGCTGATTTTGGCCGGGGTTGTCGTGCAGGCTTTCTTCGGCTCGATGGTGTCGTTCATGGTGTCGCTCTCCAAGAGCGTCGTGAACGAGATCGTCTTCTGGATGATGGGAAGCTTGTCGATGCGCGGCTGGAATCATTCCTTGCTTATTCTTCCTTACGTCGTGCTTGGCGCCGTCGTGTTGATCGCGCTGAGCCGGCAGCTTAATCTGTTCGCGCTCGGGGAGCGGCAGGCGATGCATCTGGGCGTCAACGTGCAGCGGACGAAGCTGATCGTGCTCGTCGTCTCCACGTTGATGACGGCGGCGGCCGTATCGGTGTCCGGCGTCATCGGTTTCGTCGGCCTGGTCGTGCCCCATCTCGTGCGGCTCGTCGTCGGGCCGGACAATCGGATCGTCGTGCCGCTGTCGGCGGTCATGGGCGGCGTGTACGTGCTCATGTCGGATACGATCGCCCGCATGGCGCTTAGTCCGAAGGAAATTCCGCTCGGCGTCGTGACGGCGTTTATCGGGGCTCCGTTTTTCGCCTATTTGCTGTGGAAGAGAAAAACGAAGGGCGGGGAGGCGAGAGGATGATCGAAGCGAAAGCGCTCGACTATCGGATCGGCGAGACGGACATCTTGCGCGGGGTGAACGTCCGCGTAGACACGGGAGAGTTCTTCGGCATTATCGGCCCGAACGGAAGCGGCAAGTCGACGCTGCTGAAGCTGCTGTCCGGGATAGAGCGGGCGCAGAGCGGAGACGTCTCGCTCGGAGGCCGGGAGCTGGGCGGTTACGCCCGCAAGGAGCTGGCCAGGCTGCTGGCCGTCCTGCAGCAGGACGCGCTTCCTCCGCTTGGCTATACCGTGCGGGAGGTCGTCGAGATGGGACGTTACCCGTATCAGAGCTGGCTGGGCGGGGAGAAGGAAGATCCGGAGGAACGGATCGGCAAGGTAATGGAGAAGCTCGACTTGACGCGGCTGTCCGACCGGCCGGTGAGCGAGCTGAGCGGCGGCGAGAGGCAGAGGGCCGCATTGGCGAAGACGCTCGTTCAGGAGCCGAACGTACTGATGCTCGACGAGCCGACGACGTTCCTCGATATCGGCTTTCAGCTGCAGATGATGGATTATATTCGCGACTGGCAGCGGGACAACGGGCTGACCGTCGTTGCGGTGCTGCACGATTTGAACTTGGCCGCGCAATATTGCGACAGGCTGCTCGTGCTTCACGGCGGCCGGGTGGCCGCGGTAGGCAAGCCCGAGGAAGTGCTCGTTCCCGAGCTGGTGAGCAGAGTGTACGGGACGGAGCCGATCGTGCTCCCTCATCCCGACAGCGGCGTGCCGCAAATTTTGCTGAGAGGAAGGTAGACGGATGACGACGAACATACCGAACGAAATCCAGGCGATCGCGGAACGCATCCGCCCGCTCGACGACGAAGCGATCCGGGCGGCGCAGGCGCGGCTGGACAGCCTGACCAAGCCTCCGGGCAGTCTGGGCAAGCTGGAGGCGGCGGCGCGGCAGGCGGCCGGCGTCACGGGAGAGACGATGCCGGATCTGTCGCGCAAGGCGGTGATCGTGATGGCGGGCGACCACGGCGTATGCGAGGAGGGCGTCAGCGCGTTCCCGGCGGAGGTGACGCCGCAGATGGTGCTGAATTTCCTGAGCGGAGGCGCGGCGGTTAACGTTCTCGCACGCCATGCCGGAGCGGACGTCGTCTGCGTGGACATCGGCGTTAACGCCGATCTGTCGCATCCCCGGCTCGTCTCGCGCAAAATTCGTCCGGGTACGGCGAACATCGCCCGCGGTCCGGCGATGACCCGGGACGAGGCGGTCGCGGCGATCCAGGTCGGATACGACGTCGTCGCGGAGTTGGCCGAAGCCGGCACGCGCGTGTTCGCGACCGGGGAGATGGGCATCGGCAATACGACGCCGAGCGCGGCCATCCTGATCGCGCTCGGCGGGTTGACGGCGGAGCAAGCGGTCGGCCGCGGCACTGGCCTCGACGACGACAGGCTGCTGCATAAACGGCGCGTCGTCGAGCGGGCGCTGGAGGTGAATGCCGCCGATCCGAACGATCCGCTGGACGTGCTCGCCAAGCTGGGCGGCCTCGAGATCGCCGGCCTCGTCGGCGTCATTCTCGGCGCGTCGGCCCACCGTTCGCTCGTCGTGATCGACGGCTTCATCTCGTCGGCCGCCGCCTTGATCGCCAGCCGTCTCGTACCGGCCTGCGCGCCTTATATGCTGGCCTCGCACCTCTCGCTGGAGCAGGGTCACAAGATCATGCTGGAGACGATCGGGCTGTCACCGATGATCCATATGGACATGAGGCTGGGCGAAGGCACCGGCGCGGTGCTCGCCTTTCATTTCCTCGACGCTGCTGCCCGCATTACGCGCGAGATGGCGACGTTCGAGAGCGCGGGAGTGTCGCAAGGATGACGCCGGAGAAGAACGCTGCGGCGGGAAGCAAGGGTAAGCGGGACAAAGCCGTTTCCCGGGTGCTGATGGTGCAGGGCACGGCGTCGGACGTGGGCAAGAGCGTGCTCGCCGCCGCCCTGTGCCGAATATTCGCGCAGGACGGATGGACGGTAGCGCCGTTCAAGTCGCAGAACATGAGCCTGAACAGCTACGTAACGCCGGACGGCAAGGAGATCGGCCGGGCGCAGGGCATGCAGGCCGACGCCTGCGGCATCGCGGCCGCGACGGACATGAACCCGATTCTGCTCAAGCCTTCGTCCGACCGGACGTCGCAGGTCGTCGTCCACGGCAAGCCTTATAAGACGATGGATGCGTTCAGCTATCGCAGCGAGTATTTGACCGAAGCGGGACAGATTGTCCGCACGGCGCTGGAGCGGCTGCGCGCGAAATACGAGATCGTCGTCCTGGAGGGAGCGGGCAGCCCGGCGGAAATCAACCTGAAGGACCGGGATATCGTCAACATGCGGATGGCCGCCTGGGCGGACGCTCCGGTTCTGCTCGCGGCGGACATCGACCGGGGCGGCGTCTTCGCGTCCATCGTCGGCACGCTGGAGCTGCTGGAGCCCGAAGAGCGGGACAGAATCAAAGGTTTCGTCATCAACAAATTCAGAGGCGACGTCGAGCTGCTCAAGCCGGGTCTCGAGTGGCTGGAGCGGCGCACCGGCAAGCCGGTCGTCGGCGTTATCCCGTACCTTCCCGATCTGCGTCTGGAAGCCGAGGACTCGCTCTCTTTCCGCCCGCCCGCTGGAGACGCCCAAGCGCGTCCAGATCGGCTGGACATCGTCGTCATTCGCCTGCCGCGCTGGTCGAACTTTACCGATATCGATCCGCTGCTCGCCGAGACGGACGTCTCCGTCCGCTTCGCGGCGAACAGGGAGGATTTCGGATTCCCGGACGCGGTCATCTTGCCGGGGAGCAAGAACACCGCGGAAGATTTGCTGTTCCTGCGGGAGACGGGGCTGGACCGTCTCATTCTCGATCATCGCTCCCGCCAAGGCTGGCTGACGGGCATCTGCGGAGGCTATCAGATGCTTGGAGAGCGGCTGAACGATCCCGAAGGCATCGAATCGGCCCATGCTTCGCTGCCGGGACTAGCGGTATTTCCGATGGAAACGACGTTCGGGCCGGACAAGAAAACCGTGCGCGTCACGGGGCAAGCGCAGGGCTGGAGCGAAGACGCGGACGCTGCCGCTCGGCAGACGGCCCATTACGACATCGAAGGTTACGAGATTCATATGGGCCGGACTTTCTTCACGGAGCCGGTCACCCATCCGCTGCTGCTGGCTTCCGCCGAAAGCCGGGCTGCGTCTCCTTATTCGGAAGGAGCCCGCTCGCAAGACGGCAGGGCATGGGGGACGTACGTGCACGGCATTTTGCATAACGACGGCTTCAGGCGCGATTGGCTGAACGCGATTCGCCGGTCGAAGGGCTGGCCGCCGATCGCCGGCGAGCTGAACTACAACCGGCTGCGGGAAGCCGAGTTCGACCGGCTGGCCGATCACGTTCGGCGGCATCTGGACATTCGCAAGCTGTACGAGATGATGAATGAAGGCATGGAGGGTTCTCGATGAAGACGACCGAAGGCGTATTGGAGCCGTATGGACATGGGGGAGACTTGTGGACCGCCTCGGCCAGGTTTGGAGTCGGGGCCGGAGAATGGATCGACTACAGCGCCAACATCAATCCGCTCGGCCCGCCGCCGCAAGTGCTGGAAGCGCTGGAGAACGGGCTTGCTGCGATCGTCAACTATCCCGACCCCGGTCACCGGGAGCTGAAGAGGCGGCTGTCCGCCAAGCTCGGCGTCGCCGAGGACGAGCTGCTGATCGGCAACGGAGCCGCCGAGTGCATCGCGCTGGCGCTGTCCGGGCTGGACGTTCGTTCGGTCGGAGTCGTCGCTCCGTGCTTCTCGGAATACGCCCAGCTTGCCGAAGCATACGGAGCGGAGGTGCGAACGGTCGTCGGCCGAGAAGAGAACGGATACCGCGCCGAGCCGTCCGAGCTGGACGCTCTGCTGGAGCAGGTGGATTTGCTGTTCCTCGGGCATCCGAACAACCCGACGGGACTGACGTATTCCTTGGAGTGGCTGCGGGAGATCGCCGATCTGGCTGCCGAGCGTTCGGCATACGTCGTCGTGGATGAAGCGTTCATCGACTTCATCGCCCCGGAGCGGCGGGCGACGCTGCTGCCCGAGCTGCGGAGTCATCCGCACGTGCTGCTGATGCATTCGATGACGAAGTTTTACGCCATTCCCGGTCTTCGGCTCGGCTATGCGATCGCCGCTCCCGAGCTGATCCGCAAGATGGCGCGCAAGCAGGTGACGTGGAGCGTCAACGGGCTGGCGCTGCTGGCCGGACAAGCTTGCCTGGAGCCGGAAACCGCGGCATACGAGCGGAGGACGAGAGAACTGATCGCCTCTGAGCGGGCATATTTGCGATCGGAGATAGCCTCCCGGCTCGCCTGGCGGACGTGGCCCGGTGAAGCGAACTTCCTGCTGATCGAGCTGTCCGCCCTCTGGACGGCGGAACGGCTGCAGGAAGCGCTTGGGCCGAGAGGCGTGCTCGTGAGAAGCTGCGCCAAGTACGATGGACTGACCGAGCGGCATATCCGCATCGCGGTGCGCGGCCGCGCGGACAACGAGCGGCTGCTCGCGGCACTGGAGCAAGCGGACGGGGAGGAGACGCTTAGATGAACCTCGTCATGGTCAGCGGAGGCGTTCGCTCCGGCAAGAGCGCTTATGCCGAACGGCTCGTTCGGGAGCGCTCCGCCGCCGCGCCCTCCAACGTTCTGTACGTCGCCACCGGCCTCCGCTACGACGGAGAGATGGACGAACGCATCGACAAGCACCGGGCCCGGCGGCCGGCCGAATGGGATACGCTGGAATCCGCGCCCGAGCTGTCCGCGGCGGCCTATGAAGGCTACGACATCGTGCTCGTCGACACGCTGTCCGCATGGATCGCCAACCGGCTGATGGAAGTGCCCGAAGAGAAGACCAGGGACCCATCGACGACGGATCGCATTCTGTTCCTGATCGACGAATACATCGACGCGCTGGCCGCGTCCCGGCTGCGCGAAGCGATTGTCGTCACCGACGAGGTCGGCTGGGGAGGCGTGGCGATGTCGCCGCTGGGACGCTGGTTCCAGGACGTCGTCGGAGAAGCGAACCAACGGCTCGCTTCCCGCGCGGACGAGGCGTTCGTCGTCGTAAGCGGGCTGCCGTGGAGGTTGAAAGGATGAACGCATTTTGGCAGGCGGTCGGATTTCTGACGCGATTCCCCGTTCCGAAGCGGGCGCAGACGCTCGAAGGCTGGAACGGCAGTCCGAAGTATTACCCGCTCGTCGGCTTGCTGCTCGGCCTGGCCGTCTGGCTCGCCGGCAGCTTGTTCGCCTGGCTGTTCGGGCACGCTTCGCTGCCGCTCGTCGCGGTTTTTATCGTCGCCTTCTGGATTTACGCGACCGGCGCGCTGCACCTGGACGGCTGGATGGATCTCGCCGACGGGCTGGGCAGCCAGCGCGGGCGCGAGCGGGCGCTGGAAATCATGAAGGACAGCCGCGTCGGCGCGATGGGCGTCGTGGCGGCGATCGTGCTGATCCTGCTCAAGGTCGCCGCCGTGCAGCAGTTGGCCGCGGCGGGAGGGCTGGCCTCGCTCGCGGCCGTTCCGGCGATGGCGAGGGCGGCGCTGCTCGCGGCGATCCGCTTTTTTCCTTACATTCAACAGAACGGGCTTGGCAGCGGCTTGCGCGGCGGCGTCACGCCCGCCGTCCTGCTCGTCAACGGGCTGCTCGCGCTCGCGGCGTCCTTCGGAATCGCGGGCTGGCAGGGCGTGATCGCCTTCGCGGCTGTGCTGCTGGCGGGCTGGCTGTTCGGACTATACCTCGTACGCAGGCTGGGCGGGTTCACGGGAGACGTCTACGGCGCGCTGATCGAAGGCGCGGAGACGCTCGCGCTGCTGGTCCTGCTGGTTTTAATGGACGGGAGGCTCTTATGATACTATGACACAACCTTTTCGCGGAGGCGCCGACTCGTATTCGTCGCCCTTGTGGCCGGAACTGCGGATCGGCTTTAGGCAGGATCATCTATCGGTGGAATGCGGACGCGTCTATCAAACGCTGAGCAACGCTCCCTATCGGGGAGGACCCGGCCGAGGCGAGCGGTTCGTCAATTGGAAGGTGCCGCTGAGTTACGACTGCACCGATCCGTCGGCGATGATGCGAGAGGCGCTGCTCGGCTGGGGTTACGATCCCGAATCGGCGGTTGGCCTGCAGACTGCGGCGCATCTGACGCACGCGTCCTTCTTCGAGGAAGCCGGGGACGAATGCCGGCTGCTCGTCTGCGCGTCCGCCGGAACGGGCAACGCGGCAAGGGCGGGCATGGCGCGCGAGACTTTCTCCGCTTACGAGCCGGGGACGGTGAACCTTATCGTCATGGTCGACGGGCAGATGACAGAGAGCGCGATGGTCAACGCGGTCATCAGCGCGACCGAAGCGAAGAGCGCCGCCTTCGCCGATCTGGACATCCGCGACCACAGCCACGGCTGCCCGGCGACGGGAACGTCGACCGATGCGGCGCTCGTCGCCGTCAGCCAGTCGGACCGCTACCGGCACGTTCATCGCTACGCGGGAGCGGCGACGACGATCGGCAATGCGATCGGCCGGCTCGTCTACGCCGCCGTGCACGAGGCGGTGCGCACGCAAGGAGAGCCGTAAACATGAGCATCGACATTGCAATCGTCGCAAGCGCGTTCCTCATCGATCTGGCGATCGGAGACCCGCGGGCGCTGCCGCATCCCGTCGTCGGCATGGGGCGTCTCATCTCCAAGCTGGAACGGCCGCTCCGCAGAGCCGCAGCCGGCCCGCTGCTGCGGCGGCTCGCCCGTCCGCTAGGCGGCGCTCCCGACGAAGACAAGGCGCTCAAGCTCGCCGGAATCGTCTACCCGGTCGTCCTCGTCGGAGGCTCCTTCCTGCTCGGCTGGACGATTCTATTCCTGCTCGAACTGCTCCATCCTTGGCTCGCTTACGGCGCGGCGGCCTGGATGATCTCGACGACGATCGCGGCGAAGGGACTGGGAGACGCCGGTGTGGACATTTACCGGTTGCTTAAGAAAGACAAGCTGCCGGAAGCCCGCAATGCGCTGTCGATGATCGTCGGAAGGGATACCGACAAGCTCGACGAGAGCGAGATTACGCGCGGCGCGGTAGAGACGGTGGCGGAAAATATCGTAGACGCGATTGTATCTCCGCTATTCTACGCGTTCATCGGCGGAGCGCCTCTCGCACTCGCCTACAGGGCCGCGAATACGCTCGATTCGATGGTCGGCTACAAGAACGAGAAATACAAGGACCTGGGCTGGGCGTCCGCCAGGTTCGACGATCTGGCCAACTGGATTCCGGCCCGGCTGTCGGCGCTCGCCATCGCGGTCGCCGCGGCTCTGCTGAGGCTGAGAGCCGGCCGGGTGCTCGGCACGGTCCGCCGTTACGCCCGTCTCCATCCGAGCCCGAACAGCGGCTTCCCGGAATCGGCCGTCGCCGGAGCGCTCGGCGTGCAGCTCGGCGGGTTGAACTATTACAAAGGAGTCGCGTCCGACCGCGCCAGAATGGGAGAGCCGCTGCGCCCGCTCGCAGCGGAGCATATCCGTCTGGCCGTCCGGATCATGTACGTCTCCTCGATTTTGTTCGCCGTCGCAGCCGCCGCACTGGCATTCGCTGTCGTTCGTACATAATGTTTCAGGCAAGAGCCCATACTGAGAACGAGTAAATTCTTGGAAATGGGCTGATGCATATGTGTAACCGGTACTCGTTAACGGCGGAGCTTACCGATCTGACGGAAAATTTTCGCATCGACAGAGTTCACGTGCCGTACCTGATGCGGTACAATATCGCGCCGACGCAGCAAATTCCGATCATCCAGCAGATCGGAGAGGAACGCTGTCTCAACCAGCAGCGCTGGGGCTTAATGCCTTACTGGGGCAAAAATTCGATCAACGCGAACGTCGACACCCTGTCCGACAGACGGTACTTGCGCAACATGCTGACGAAGAAACGGTGCGTCGTGCCGTGCAGCGGGTTCTACATCTGGAAGATCGAAGGGAAGACGAAGAGCGCGTGGCGCGTCGTGCACCGGACGAAGCCGACGTTCGCCATTCCCGCCATCTACGACGTCTGGCTCGACTCGGAGCGGAACGAGTATCCGATGTGCACGGTCGTCACCCGGGGCAACGCCTTCGGCACGAACCATCCGCTGCCGGTCGTGCTGGACGAGGAATCGATCGAGCTCTGGCTGAATCCGAAGGAGACGAGAACGGAAGCGCTTCAGGCGATGCTGCGTTCGCTCGAAGACGCCGATTTCAGAATCTATCCGGTCACTCCGTCCATCGAGAACATGGCTTGGGAGACGCCGGACTGCATCGCGGAAGTGCATCCTTCCATGGCGCTCACCAAAGTGTAAGCCGAATTCGGCCGGGGCGGATCTGCATAATCGACTGGACGCAGTGGCATTCTTAAGGGGAAGTTCGATTACCCTAAGGAGATGATTCCGCTGTCCGACGTCAAATTAGCCGTGATCTACTATAGCTCTACCGGAACGAACTATCAGCTGTCCCAGTGGGCCGAGGAAGGCGCGAAGCAGGCGGGCGCCGAGACGAAGCTGCTGAAGGTGCCCGAGCTCGCTCCGGAGGCGGCGATTAACGCGAATCCGGGCTGGAAAGCCCACGTGGAAGCGACCAAGGACGTTCCGACTGTCACGAACGCCGATCTGGAGTGGGCGGACGCCTACATTTTCTCCGTGCCGACCCGCTTCGGGAACATGGCTTCGCAGATGAAGCAGTTTTTCGATACGCTCGGCGGGCTGTGGTTCAACGGAAAGCTGGCCAACAAAGTCGTCAGCGCCATGTCGAGCGCGACCAACTATCATGGCGGCCAGGAAGCGACGATTCTGTCGCTGTACACGTCGATCTACCATTGGGGCGGCATCGTCGCAGCGCCGGGTTACACCGATCCCGTTATTTTTGCGGCGGGAGGCAACCCTTATGGCACGAGCGTCACCGTTGACCAGTCCGGCAAAATGTTGGAGGACGTGCGTCCGGCTGCGATCCATCAAGGCAAGCGCACCGCGACGGTGGCCGGTTGGGTGAAGAACGGCTTGCAAAGCTAGCGCTAGGACGTGTATGCAAACCCGCTCAGGGGCATCTTTCACAGGCTTTCGCCCCCTGCTTCGTCACTTTTGCTTGAATGGAACGAAAATTCGGCAAAATCTGCTATCCTCGGAGTATGCATACACGCCTTAGGACGATAGGCGATACCGGGTAAGGGACTCTCACGATCATCTGAGGATGGTTGCGGGGGAGCCCCTTGTTCGCGTTTCGGGATAAATTTGGAAAGACGGGGGGAACCTATTCCGAAGGGGTTGGAAACAAATGCTCAGATGGATAATCGCCCACATTCCGAGTGGGTATCTGTTCCTGCAAGCGGCGGCGGTAGGCTTGGTGCCGTACGGAGTGTCCCGAGTCACCGCCAAAGTGAACGCCATGGCCATGTTCAACCCGACGATGGGCGAATCCCGTTTCCCGGAAGACGAAGCCGGCGACCCGTTGACGGGGAAATTCGACGAGGATTTGGCCGTATTCGAGCAGTGGATTGAGAATTACGATGACGTCGGCATCCGGCATTTCGAGCTGGGCGGCGATTCGGGAATCCGTGCGGTCGTCATTTACGCGGAGGGCTTGTCGGATCGGAATGTCATCCACAGACAGATTTTGCAGGCGCTTATGGGCGGAGAATTCGACGTTCGATCCACCGGCACGCTGTCCGAGCAGGTGCTGCGGCAATTACCGGTGCTGAAGACGAAGGAGTGCGGCAATATCCGGCAAGCGATAGGGCAAGTGTTGGAAGGCTGGGCCGCCTTGATCGTCGACGGAGTGCCGGAAGCGATCATGCTCGGAGCTTTCAAGGGCGTGCCCAGGCAGATGGACGAGCCGGAATCGGAAGGATTGATTCGGGGAGCCAGAGTCGGATTTAACGAAAATTTGCACGACAACACGGCCATTTTGCGCCGCTTCGGCGAAAATCAAAGCTTGTTTATCCAGAAGATGAAGGTGGGCAGGCGCGCGAAGAGGAACATGGCGATTGTCTATATCGAAGATGTAGCCGATCCGAAGATCGTCGAAGAGGTCAAGAGCAGAATCCGCCGCATCGACCTCGACAGCGTGCCGGAATCCGGCTATATCGAACAGATGATCGAAGACAGCTCCTTGAGTCCATTCCCCCAAATCCAAAGCACGGAACGGCCGGACCGCGTGTTCGGCGCGCTGATGGAAGGGCGGGTCGCCATTTTGTTGGCCGGTACCCCGTTCGCGTTGATCGTACCCGCGACTCTCTCTATGTTTTTGCAGTCTCCGGAAGATTATTTCGAGCGCTGGCTGCCGGGAACGATGTTCCGACTGCTGCGTTTCTTTGCTCTGACGGTGTCGCTGCTCGCTCCTTCGCTGTACATTTCGTTCATCTCGTTCCATCCCGGGCTTATCCCGACGAAGCTGGCGATGTCGATTATCGGTTCGCGGGTGAACGTTCCGTTTACGGCGCTCGTAGAAGCCTTGATCCTGGAAGTGTCCATCGAGCTCTTGAGAGAGGCTGGGCTTCGGCTGCCGAAGCCCATCGGCCCGGCAATGGGCATCGTGGGCGGCCTCGTCATCGGGGAAGCGGCCGTGCAGGCGGGCATCGTCAGTCCGATTCTCGTTATCGTCATCGCTGTTACCGCGATATCTTCGTTCGCCATTCCGCATTACAACATCGGCCTGAGCTTCCGGATGCTCCGCTTCGTTTCCATGTTCTGCGCGGGAGTGTTCGGACTGTTCGGCGTCATTTTGTTTTTTCTGGCGCTCTGCATTCACCTGGTGAATCTGAGAAGCTTCGGCGTCCTGTACGCAGGTCCGCTTGTCTCCTATCCATTCAAGGACTGGAAGGATTTCCTAATCCGGGCGCCGCTGGCGGCGATGAAGCGCCGTCCCAAAATACTAAAGCCGAAGCAGCCGATCCGCAAAGGTTGACAGGGAGGAACAGAGTCGTGAATACCGGTTCCAACAATCAGATTTCCACCCGGCAAGCGATTGTCATTCTGATCAACTACATCCTTGCGGCCGGCATCCTCACGCTGCCCCGTACGAGCGCGGAGAAGGTCGGCACCACCGACGTATGGCTTGCGGTGCTGATCGGAGGGGCAATCGCGATCGCGGCGGGGAGTGTGATGGCCAGGCTGAGCGATCGCTATCCGGGGCGGACTTTCTTTCAATATTCGACTGTCGTCGCCGGGAAATGGGTCGGGGGAATCGTCTCTCTCGCGATGATCGTCTACTTCATTTGGATATCGGCGTTCGAGGTCAGGACGATGGCGGAGGTGACCTCTTTCTTTTTGCTGGAGGGCACTCCCAACTGGGCGATCGTGATCGCTTTTATGTGGGTCGGCATTTATTTGGTCGTGGGCGGAATCGATCCGATCGCTCGTCTGTTCGAGATCGTTCTTCCGATCACGATTATCATTTTCGTGCTGGTCACGCTGCTCAGCATGCGGATTTTCGAGTTCCAACGGCTGCGACCAGTGCTCGGGCTCGGCTTCGTCCCCGTTCTGGAAGGGATCAAAACGACGACCCTCGCCTTCCTGGGACCGGAGATCTTACTGGTTATTACGGCCTTCATGAAGCGGCCGGGCGCCGCAATCAAAGTCGTCGTCGGCGGAGTGGCGATCGCGGCCGCCTTTTATCTGGCGACCGTCATTCTGGTGATCGGCGGCCTGTCCCTGGACGGTGCGCGGGCCAGTACGTGGCCGACCATCGATCTGATCCGCAGCTTCGAATTGCAGGGCCTGCTTCTGGAGAGGTTCGATTCTCTGCTGCTTACGATCTGGATTATGCAGATTTTCTCGACGTTTACGATAACGCTCTACGCAGCGGCCAAAGGAGCTTCAGATCTGTTCAAGCGCGGCTTCAAACCTTTCGTCTACTGTTTTCTGCCGATTATTTTTCTATGCGCCATGATGCCCAAAAATATTAACGAAACCTTCCAAATGGGAGATATTATCGGCAATGTCGCGCTGTATTTGTTCGGCGTCGTGCCGCTGCTGTTTCTCGGCCTGTCGTTCATGAGGAGGAGGAGAAGATGAAGCTGTGCCGGCGCTCCGCTTCGCTTGCGCTGGGGCTGGCTGCCGCGCTGATGCTGTCGGGATGCTGGAGCAGCAATGAGATCGACCGGCTGAGCGTGCTGACAGGGGTGGCGCTCGACCGGAACGAATCGGAGAACGCAGCTTCGGAAGGCCGTCTTGCCGTCACCATTCAGATTCTCACGGCGGGGGCGAGCGAGCCCAACTCCAGCCAGGGGAAATCGACCGCCAAGCCGTACGTCAATCTGATCGCGACCGGCAATTCCGTCTTCGAAGCGATTCGGGAAATGTCGCTCCGAACGGACAAGCCGCCAATCGGACATCATCTGAAGGCGATCGTTGTCTCCGCGGATCTGGCGAAGCGCAACAGCCTGGAACATTTACTGGACTTCTTCATGAGGGACAACGATATTCGGCCGGGTTCGCTCGTCTTCGTCAGCAGCGGCCAGGCCAACCGCGTCTTCGAGCTGAAGCGCGGAGAGGAGATTCCTTCCTTTCATATGGCGGGAATTACGGAAAACCGATATCGGACCTCGAAAATTTTGCCCCCGACCACTCTCGGCAAGATCAAAGGGGACGTCAAGGCGGACGCCAGCCTACTGCTGCCCAATATCATCGCCCAGGACGGAAAGCTCAGGCTCTCGGGTGCGGGCGTCATCCGGGGCAAGACCAAAAAGCTCGTCGGCCTGTTAAGCGAGGAAGAGGTGCTCGGAGTCGTCTGGGCGACCGGATCGGGCAAGGGGGGAGTACTGTCGACGATCGATCCTTCTACCAGGCGTCCCGTCGTATACGAGGTCGATTCGATGAACAGCGCGATCCGCTCGTTCGTTTCCGGAGATCGCGTTTCCTTCAGCGTCAGCATTCGTTCGATCGGAAGGATCATGGAGAACTGGTCAAAGCCTGACGAGTCCTCGGAGCAGCGGTTTCTGGATCGGCAGGCGCGGCTGTTCGAGCGTAAAATCTCCGATTTGGTCGAACGCACGATCGAGAAGCTTCAACGGGATTGCAAGGCGGATGTGCTCGGCTTTCGCGACAGGCTGAGAATCGAGCATCCGCGCGACTGGGAGCGTTTCAAATCGAATTGGGACGAGCGGTTCGCGCAGGCGGACATCAAGGTCGACGTCCGGATCCGGATTGAGGATTACGGCCTGGTCGTCGAATAGAACAGAGGGATTTGCCGCTACTGAATTGTCGCGATCTGTTGTATAATGTTTGCTATCTATCAACTTGGTTGCGGAGGTAGCGCATTGGCTCAGCTGTATTTCAAGTACGGGACGATGAACAGCGGCAAATCGTTCGAAATTATTAAAGTCGCGCACAATTACGAGGAACAAGGCAAGCCGGTATTGATTTTTACGCCCGTCATCGATACGCGCAACGGCGCGGACCAAGTCGGGACGAGGGCGGGCTTTACGCGCCCGGCCATTCCCGTCGACGAGAACACGAACCTGTACGACGCCGTCAGAGATCAGCTCGACGAATCGGGCCGCTACTATTGCGTGCTCGTCGACGAAGCCCAATGGCTGAAGAAGCGCCATATCCTCGAGCTTACCCGAATCGTCGACGAGCTTGACGTGCCGGTCATGGCGTTCGGGCTGAAGAACGATTTTCAGAACGAGCTGTTCGAGGGCAGCTATAATTTGCTCGTATACGCGGACAAGATCGAAGAGATCAAGACGATCTGCTGGTACTGCGACCGCAAGGCGACGATGGTCATCCGCTTCAAGGACGGAGTGCCGGTCAACGAGGGCAAGCAGATCCAGGTCGGCGGCAATGAAGACTACAAGCCGGTATGCCGGCGCTGCTATAACGAAGCTTTTAAGCGAAAATGAAGGAAGAGCCGTCGGCGAGGGGCAATTGGATGCTCCCTTGCAGGCGGCTCTTCGACATTTAGGGGGAATCCCCCTGACGGGGCGGCGGCCCAGGGCGCCGAAACCTTAAGCGTTCGAGCCGCAGCCCGCGGCATCGCCGGCCCGGGCGGACGGCGGTTGATTCTGCCCGAGGGGCAGACGAATTTTCACTCTCGTTCCTTCTCCCACTTGGCTTTCGATCTCTGTACGGCCCCCGTGGTTCTCGATGATCTTGAAGCTGATCATCATGCCCAGCCCGTTCCCGTTCTCCTTGGAGGTGAAGAAGGGCTGCCCGATCTTCTCCAACTGGTCGTCTGGAATTCCCGCCCCTTGGTCGCTGACGACAATTTGAACTTCGTCCCCGAACAGCTGCAGATCGATAAGCGTTTCTCCGCCATCCGGCATGGCGTCGATCGCGTTTTTGACGAGGTTGATAACGACTTGCTTGATCTGGTTCTCGTCGCAATCTATATATATCGACGGCAGAGCGCAGGTAAACCGAATGCGCACGTTGCTCATGATCGATTGGGATTCCATCAGCGTCACGACTTCCGCCAGCAGCTGGTTAAGATCCTTCGATTCCATCTTGGCTTCCTGAGGCTTGGCCAGCACGAGCAATTCGGTCAAAATCAGTTCGATGCGGTGGAACTCCGAGAACACGATATCGTAGTATTGCTCCTTCACGCCTTCGGACTTCATCAATTGCAGAAAGCCTTTTACGGCGGTAAGAGGATTTCGAATTTCGTGGGCGACGCCCGCGGCCATTTGTCCGACCAACGACAGCTTTTCCGAATTGTGCAGCAGCAGCTCGGTTTTCTTCCGGTCCGAGATGTCCTGGATTTGCGCGAGGATGTAAGGGGTGCCCGTCGGCTCGCTCATCACCTTGGAGGCATGAACCGCTACCCAGATCAGGTGCCCGTTTTTATGAACATAGCGTTTTTCGAGCTTGACGATGTTAATTGTACCTTCGATAAGACGGTTGAAGTTTTCCCAGCTTGTTCCGCGATCCTCATGAAAGGTAACGTCGGAAAAAGTACGCCCCAACAGCTCGGCCTCGGGGTACCCCAATATGTCGCATAGCGATCGATTGACGCGCAGCCACGTTCCGGAAGCGGATACGAGCGCCATTCCTATCGGGGCATGATTAAAGGCTGCGGAAAAAAACAAGGCATCATTGGATTTCAACAAGTTCTGGCCCCCCCCCATATGAATGCATGCTTCGACTTATCTAGTTCTATAGCCGTCGGACTATACCTTCCGGCTAGTAATTTTATTTCCGCGCACGATTAGGACCGGCCGAAGCGACCGAAACCCCTGAGCCCTAGAGCGAAGAGAGCGGGCGGAGCAGGGAGGTCTTTCGTTCGGACACCTAAAAAAAACACAAGCCGTATTAAAGCGATTCCATTGTTGGGAGACGCCCGCAGCGACTAGGATGAGAGTATGTACACCGCCATTGAACAACAAGGAGGGACGGCTCTTGCTCGGTTTCATGTGGAAGTACCGGACGCTGTATGTGATCTCGATCCCGGGCATCTTGTTTTTTCTCGTTTTTAAGTACGTGCCGCTGCTCGGCTCGGTCATCGCGTTCCAAAATTACAATCTGTTCGCCGGGTTCAAGGGGAGTCCGTGGGTCGGCCTGGAGCATTTCGAACGGATGTTCCGGCATCACGACTTCCTCCGCATTCTGAAGAACACGCTGCTGCTCGGCACCTACGACATTCTTTTCGCTTTCACCGCGCCGATCGTGCTAGCGCTGCTGCTCAACGAAGTCAGGCTTGCGATGTACAAAAAAATCGTCCAGACGATCATTTACGCGCCGCACTTCCTGTCGTGGGTCATCGTCAGCGGCATTTTCGTCGGCATGCTGTCTCCTTCGTCGGGCATCGTTAACGTCATTCTGGGCTGGTTCGGCGTCGAGCCGATTTATTTTCTCGGAGAAGATTCGTTCATTCGGACTATCCTCGTCGGCTCCGGCCTATGGCGGGACGTCGGCTGGGGAACGATCATTTATTTGGCCGCGCTGACCGGCATCAATCCCGAGCTGTACGAGGCGTCGCAGATCGACGGGGCGGGCCGCTGGAAGCAGACGCTGAGCATTACGATCCCCGCGCTGCTGCCCGTCATTACGGTGCTGTTCCTGCTCAAGATCGGCGATTTCATGGACTACGGCTTCGAGCGCGTGTTCGTGTTCCAAAATCCGCTGAACATCCAGAACAGCGAGATTCTGGACACGTACATCTACAAGGCCGGTCTGAAGCAGCTCCAATACAGCTATGCCACCGCGATCGGGCTGTTCAAATCGGTCGTCGGACTGTTCCTGCTGGCGATCGCCAATACGCTCAGCCGCAAAGCTACGGGCGAGTCACTTTATTGATAGGGGGGATGGCTTTGAGTGGACGCGAGCATTGGAGCAGGAAGCTGTTCCTCATCTGCAACTATTTGTTTCTGACGGGATTGTCCTTGTCGATGCTGCTGCCGTTTCTGAACGTCATCGCGCAGTCGTTCAGCGGAGCCGTCGCGATCGACCGCGGGGACGTGCTGTTCTGGCCGGTCGACTTCACGCTCAATTATTACCAGTACGTATTCGACGACGCGTCGATCTGGCGCGCGTTCGGAATTACCGTGTACATTACGGCCGCCGGTACGCTCATCAATTTGGCGGCGACGTCGTCGCTGGCTTACCCGCTGTCGCGCACCGAATACGTCGGTCGCAAGTACGTGCTGCTGTTCGTGCTGCTGACGATGATTTTCACCGCGCCGCTTATTCCCCAGTTCATCCTGATGAGGGAGCTGGATCTCGTCAATACGCTGTGGGCGCTCATGATTCCGACGGCGATCAGCGCCTTCAATTTGATCGTGCTGCGGTCGTTCTTCATGCAGATTCCGACGGAGCTGATCGACAGCGCCCGGATCGACGGCTGCGGGGAATTGCGCATTATGTGGAGCCTGATGCTCCCGCTCTCCAAGCCGGCCTTGGCGACGATCGGCATTTTCTACTCGGTGACGAACTGGAACAAGTACATGGACGCGTTGTATTATTTGAATGACCGCAAGCTGTATCCGCTGCAGGTGAAGCTGCGCGAGCTGCTGATCAACGACGATCTGGTCGACACGGGCAACTTGCCGTTCGACGTCTCGTCGCAATCGGTGCAAGGCGTGCAAATGGCCGTCATTCTCGTCGCGACGGTGCCGATCATTATGCTGTATCCGTTTCTCCAGAGGTACTTCATTAAGGGTATGCTGATCGGATCGATCAAATCGTGACGACATAAAAAAACGACAAACGGAGCCAAACGCATTCCATTGTAGCGACCCTCCGCCCTTCCTATACTGAGGTTGAGTTTGAAAGCGCTATAACGACACTAATCCATGAGGAAAAGAGGGAGTCCATGAAAAAGGTATGGGTACTCGCATTAATCGCGTCATTGGCTGCTACGAGCTTGGCGGCCTGCTCCAAGAAGGAGACGCCCGGAGCCAGCCCTTCGGCCAGCTCTTCGGCCGGCGCTTCGGCTTCCGCCGAGCAGCCGTCCGAATCGACCGCGGCCGGACCGACCGCTTTCTCGATCTCGATGCGGACGCTTAACGTCGCTTACGTCGAGCAGCACCCGGACATCAACAAGGACAAGTACGTGCTTGAGCTGGAGAAAATGACGAACACCGATCTGGACATCCGGCTGATTCCGCACAACGAGTATCAAGACAAAATGGTCCAGATGTTCGCGACGAACGACATTCCGGACGTCGTGCAGGGAAGCGGCGGCATCAGCGGCTCGGAGCTGGCCGGCTCGGTAGAAAGCGGGGTGTTCCTGCCGCTGAACGATTTGCTGAAGGAGCACGGGCAGAACCTGCTGAAGTTCATTCCGCAGGACGCCTGGGACCGGATGACCGATTCGAAGACGGGTAACGTCTACGGCATACCGGAAGTGCTCAGCAACCCGTCCAGAAGGGCGACGTGGATTCGCACGGATCTGCTGGAGAAGGCCGGCAAAGCGGTTCCGACGACGGTGGAGGAGACGCTGGACGTTCTGCGGGCGTTTAAGCAGCTGGGCGTCGAGCATCCGTTCGCCGGTCGCAAAAACTTCAAATACGCCGACACGTTCTTCGGTTCTTACGACGTCTTAGGGTATTCGAACCAGTTCAAAGAGTTTCCGGACGGCAAGGTGAAGCCGAGCTTCTTCGACGTCGAGGCGATGAAGAAAGCAATCCGGACGTATAAAACAATGTTCGACGAAGGGCTGATCAGCAAGGAGTTCGCGACGGTCGAATCCGCTGACTTCAAGAGCATCGTCACGAGCGGCAAAGCGGGCATGTGGTCGATGAACGCCAACGAGCTTCCGATCTGGGGCGCGCAGCTGACCGCCAGCGTTCCCGACGCCCAAGTCGCGCTCATTCCGTCCCCGGTCGGCGACGACGGCAAAGGCGGGTACGCGCATTACAATCCGGTCACGAGATCTTACCTGATCAACGCGAAGGCGAAGGACAAGGCGGCGGGCATCGTCCAGTTCTTCGATTGGATGGTCGGCGAGCAGGCGGAGCTGTTTTTCAGCTACGGACTCGAAGGCGAAGACTACCAGAACGAAGGCGGCACGATCAAATACGAGCAGCCGACGGATACGGAAGGCACGAACAAGCAGCGCTACTTAAACTACTGGCTCTGGATGGTTCAGGACACGACCTACAACAAGCGCGTCTCCGAGCTGTCGGAGTCGGGCAAGATGATGGTCGATGCATTCGACAACATGCTCTCCAGGGAAGGCCGCAGGGGCATCGAATTCGATCCGCGGCTGGACGCGCTCGTGAGATATCCGGATTTAAACCCGGTATCGGACCAGCTTCCGCCGCTCGTGCTCGAGCATGTGCTGAAGATGGTGTACGGCAAGGAGCCGATCGACTCGTTCGAGCAAGTGCTCGAAGAATATTTGTCCAAAGGCGGCAGCGAAGTGATCGAGGAAGCGACGGCCCGGTACGCCAACAAGGAAAACGCATTCAAATAACGGTCGCGCACGCTCTCCGCTTGTACTAGAATGATTGTATAACGGCAAGATGCCCTCCGCGCGGGGGCATCTTGCTCCCATTCCGGCTTGTCCCGAGCGCAAGGAGGACCATCCATGTACCGCATTCTAGTCGTCGACGACGAACCGATGATCCGCAGAGGATTGCAGAAGCTGATCGGAGAAGCCCATCCGGCGATCGTGTCTTCCGACACGGCCGACAACGGCGTCGAAGCATTGGAGAAAATCGCTGCTTGCCGTCCGGACCTGCTGTTCACCGATATCAAGATGCCGAAGATGGACGGACTCGAGCTGTGCCGCGTAGTCAGCGAGCGGTATCCCGACTTGCCGGTCGTCGTCGTCTCGGGCTACGGCGATTTCGAGTATGCCAGACAATGCGTCGCTTACGGCGTCAAGGAATACATGCTGAAGCCAGTCACCAAGACGGCCGCGGGCCGCACGGTAGCGAAGCTGATCGAAGGTCTGGAAACCCGGCGGAACGCCTATATTCCGCTGTCCGCGACGGAGGAGTGGCTGGACCGGCTGCAGGATGCCGTCTGGCATCTGCGGACGGACGACGTCGATCGGACCGTGGAGCAGGCGGAAGCGTTCTGCGCTTCCGCCATCATCGAGCCGTCCCGTCTGGAGGAACTGGCGCGGGAATTGGGAGACAAACTCGTCGACAGACTGAACGCGTTGGATGTGTATCCGTTCGAGCGGCTGCAATGGGAAGGCGGTTCGGGCTCTCCGTTCGCTTGGCTGGGAGAGTCGGCCCGCTCTATGCTGGAGCAGCTTCGCGTCAAGCGCAAGGGGAACCTGAAGGAGCCGGTCGAGGAGGCGAAAGCCTATATCGAGCTTCACTTGAACCGCGAGCTGTCGCTGGAGGAGGTGGCTGACAGGCTCGGCCTCAATCCTTCGTACTTCAGCCAGCTGTTCAAGCAGATGACGAAGGAAACGTTCGTGCAGTATCGGACGAAACGGAGGATGGAGCGGGCGAAGAAGCTGCTCTCGATGCCTCACCATAAAATTACGGACGTCTCCGCGGAGGTCGGCTTTGCCGATCATCCGCATTTCACGAAGACGTTCAAGAAAGTGTGCGGCGTAACGCCGTCCGAATACCGGGAGTCGCTGGGGATTCGGGGATGAGGCTGAATCTGTCGCGCAAGCTGCTTCTTTACTTTTTCACCGTGATTCTGTTCTCCCTGTCGATGGTCGGCATTTTCAGCTATCTGGAGTCTTCGGACGCGATCGACAAGCAGGTGGAGAAATATATGGCCGCCGTCATCAATAACGCCGGCATGCAGACCGATCTGCAGCTGGAGACGTTCGAGCGGGTCAGCAACTCGATTTTGTCGCAGGTGTCCGTCAAAAAGTTTCTTGACATGGACCCGGCCGACAGCTACGAGTATTACCGCTTCACGAACGTTATTCGGCAGGACGTCTTTCAGAAAATTTTCATCACTTACCCGACGCAAATTCATATGATGTACATTTTGGGCGATCACGGCCGGTCCATTTTCGATCAAAATCAAAGCTTCTCCTCGCTCTCGGTCGATCCGACGGCCAGATACGAGGAATTGAAGGCCAAGACGCCGGACAACGGCGAGATCGCCATTCTGGGAACGGGGCTGACGAACAGCGAACGGGTCATCACGATCGCGCGCAAGATCAGGGGCTATTCCTCCTACTCGGTCAAAGGCATTCTGGCGATCGAGATGAACGAACGGCAGCTGTCCAATCTATGGAACCAAGTCGATCTCGGAGACAACGGCTTCTTCTTCATTCTCGACGCGCAAGGGGCCGTCGTCTATGCGCCGGACGGCGCGATTCGCGAAGAACTGCTCGGCTCCGGCGTCGCGCAGCGGATCGAGGGCAGCAACGACTCCCGGTTTCCGTGGCGGCTGAACGGGAAGGACATGATGATCGTCACGAAGCGTTCGGACTATTCCGGCTGGAGTCTGGCGATTGCGATGCCGCTAGACGAGCTGCGGGCCCCGATCTCCGGCATCCGTTCCACGACCGTCACGGTCGGAGCGATTACGCTGGCGATCGCCCTCGTGCTCGCCCTGCAATTCGCCAGTTCGATCGTGCGTCCGATCCGGACGCTGAAGAACGGCATGCGCGAGACGGAGAAGGGCAACTGGAAAAGCGTGGAGATGAAGCCGCGCGACGACGAGATCGGCGGTCTCATTCACAGCTACAACCTGATGGTCAGCCGGCTGTCGGACATGATCGAACGAGTGTACGACACGGAGCTGACGAGTCAGAAAACGAAGCTGCAGCTTCAGGCGATCGAGCTGGAGCGGCACAAGGCGGAATTCCAGGCGCTGCAGCTGCAGATCAACCCGCATTTTCTATACAACACGCTGGAGACGATCAACTGCTACGCGATCGTGCAGGATTCGGACGAAATTTCGGAAATGGTCGAGGCGATGGCGTTCATGCTGCGCTATTCGATCCAGACGAATCTGGAGGAAGTGACGCTCGCCAACGAGCTGAACCACGTGCGCAACTATATGATCATTCAGAAGCACCGCATCGGACGCGATTTCGAGATTGAGGTGGCGACGCCGCCTTCGCTGCTGTTATCCCGAATGGTCAGGTTGACGCTGCAGCCGATCGTGGAAAATATTTTCCAACACGCATTCTCCGAAGGCATCGAGCCCGAGCATACCATTCGCATCGACACATACGCCGATGGGAACGAACTGCTTGTCCTCGTGGAGGACAACGGCGTCGGAATGTCGGAGGCGAGACTGGAGGAGCTGCGGCGCAGGCTGGGGAAAAACAGGCTCGCCGAGGAAGAGATAGCATCTCGTCCGGGGCGCAGAGGCGGAATCGGGCTCGTGAACGTGCACCGGCGCATTCAGATGGTATATGGCGACGAATACGGACTTCGCGTCGACAGCGCGCCGGGGAATGGAACGAGGATCGAGCTGAGAATGCCGCTGGAGGATCGGACGGGGCAGAAGGCTCGGACGGAGTCGGCTTAGCGATGCGGATATCACATACGGAGCAGGAGGAACATGGGCATGAACATCGATTTGACGGGAAAAGTGGCGCTGGTGACCGGCGCAAGCGGAGGCATCGGCAGGGCGATTGCGGTTCGGCTGGCGCTGTCAGGCGCGAAGGTCGCGCTTAATTATTTGAACAGCAGGGAAGCGGCGGAGGAAGCCGCCGCCGCAGTCCGGGCCGAGGGAGGAACGGCGGTCGCGATCCGCGCCGACGTCTCGCAACCGGAGGAGGCGCAGCGACTCGTTCGCGAAACGGAGCAGGCTTTCGGGCGTTCCGTCGACTTTCTGGTGAACAACGCGGGACATCTCGTGCAGCGGCTTGCGAACGAGGAGATGACCGAGGAGCTGTACGATCGCATTATGGACGTGAATATGAAAAGCACCGTTTTTGTCGCGAAGGCGGTCATCCCCGGCATGAAGGCCGCGGGAGGGGGCAGCATCGTCAACTTGACGTCGGTCGCCGCCCACAACGGCGGAGGACCGGGCGCTTCGATCTATGCCGCGAGCAAGGCGGCCGTGCTGACCTATTCGAAAGGGCTGGCCAAGGAGCTGGCGGGGCACGGCATTCGCGTCAACGCGATTTCGCCTGGATATATCGGGGGAACGGCTTTCCATGCGACGTTCACGCCGCAAGCGGCCAGGGAAGCGACGATTCAGACGATTCCGCTGCGCCGCGAAGGCACGCCGGAGGACGTCGCGGGCGTCGCCCTGTTCCTCGTCTCGGAGCTGGCCGCTTATCTTACCGGGGAGACGATCGAAGTGAACGGCGGCATGTACATGCGCTAACGCCACATCATGGGAAGAAAAGAGGGGATAGGCATGTCCAAGCTATTCGAGCCGGCCAGCGGCTTGCTGACCGTGCCGTACGAACCGGACGAGCGAACCGAGCTGGCCGAAAATCCACCCAGATTTACGTGGATGCCGGCGAAGCCCGAGGAGGACCGCTACGCGCTGCAGGTGTCTTCCTCCGCCGATTTCGAAGCGAACGAGACGGAGACTTTCGAGCCGATTCCATACAATTTCTATACGCCCGATCGCGTGTACGAGCCGGGGACTTACTACTGGAGATACGCTCTGCTGGAAGAGGAGGGAGCAGGGCGTTCGGATTGGAGTTCCGTCCGATCGTTCGTCGTGCCGGACGGGGCTGTGGAGACGCCGCTGCCCTCCCGCGAACGGAGATACGAACAGGCGTCCGTCGTCCATCCCCGCCTATGGCTGCAGCCGGACGGGATAGAGGCGTTCAGGAGGCGCATTCGCGAGGATTCTTCCGCGTACGGTTGGGACGTTTTCTACGAGAAGTCTGTGCTGCCTTGGCTGGAGAAGGAGCCGATTCCCGAGCCGGAGCGATATCCGGACAACAAGCGCGTCGCCAAGCTGTGGCGCCGAATGTACATGGACTGCCAGGAAACGCTGTACGCTATCCGCCATCTGAGCGTGACCGCCGTTATTCTGGAGGACGAGGCGATTCTATCCGCTGCGAAGCGATGGCTTCTGCACGTCGTTTCCTGGGACCCGAAAGGCACGACGTCGCGGGATTACAACGACGAAGCCGCGTTTCGCATCGTCGGGGCGGTGGCATGGGGCTACGACTGGCTGCACGGCTATCTGAACGAGGAGGAGCGCGCGGCGGTTCGCGTCAATCTGCTCGAGCGGACCGAGCAGGTCGCCTTCCACGTCATCGAGCGTTCGCGCATCCATCGCGTTCCCTTCGACAGCCACGCGGTGCGGTCGCTGTCCTCCGTGCTCGCTCCGGCCTGCCTGGCGATGCTGCACGAGGAGCCGAAGGCCCGGGAGTGGCTGGACTACGCGCTGGAGTATTTCTCGTGCCTGTACACGCCGTGGGGCGGCAAGGACGGAGGCTGGGCGGAAGGGCCGATGTACTGGACGACGGGACTTGCCTATTTGATCGACGCGTTTAATCTGATTCGCAATTATACAGAGATCGATTTGTTCCGCAGGCCGTTTTTCGCGAAAACCGGGGATTTTCCGCTATACTGCAACGCGCCAGGCACGATTAGGGCCAGCTTCGGCGACCAGTCGACGCTGGGAGAGCCGCCGAGCCTGAAAACGGCCTACAACATCCGGCAATTCGCCGGGCTGACGGGCAACGGGCTGTACCAATGGTATTTCGAGCGGGTCAAGGAGGCCGATCGCGACGCCGACGCGAAGTTTTACAACTACGGCTGGTGGGATTTCCGCTTCGACGACATGCTGTACCGGCACGACTATCCGGACGTGAAGCCGGTTGCTCCGGTTCCGGGGGCGATCGAACCGGTCAAATGGTTCCGCGACGTCGGTTGGGTAGCCATGCACCGGCGGATGGACGATCCGGACGAACATATCCAATTGCTCGTCAAGAGCAGCTCCTACGGCTCGATCAGCCACAGCCACGGCGACCAGAACGGTTTTCTGCTGCACGCTTACGGCGAGCCGCTGGCCATCGACAGCGGCTACTACGTCGCCTTCGGCAGCACGATGCACCGCAATTGGCGGCGTCAGACGATCTCCAAAAATACGCTGCTCATCGACGGGATCGGGCAGTATGCGGACGGGGACAAGGTGCTGTGCAAGGAAGCGTACGGCGTCGTCGAAGAGGTGCGCTCCGAGCCGGGCGCCGGTTACGTTCGGATGGACGCCTCCGCGGCTTATCGAGCGACCGTTCCGTATTTGCGGCGTTTCGTCCGCGAAATGT
Organism: Cohnella sp.; assembly: GCF_041641335.1. Taxonomy (NCBI): domain Bacteria; kingdom Bacillati; phylum Bacillota; class Bacilli; order Caryophanales; family Paenibacillaceae; genus Cohnella; species Cohnella sp. The sequence continues at coordinate 44,715 of NZ_JBEPYQ010000038.1, forward strand.
ATTGGCTCGACGAATCGTACATCGTGATCGTCGACTCCGTTGACCTCGACCGTCCCGGCAAGGCGGCGTGGCTGATGCATGCGCTGAATCGGATGAACCTGAAAGGCCAGACGTTCCGCGCGATCGGCGAGAAAGCGGAGCTCGAGGGCAGATTCGTCTACTGCTCGTCGGGCGAGCTGGCGCTGAGCCAGCACGACCGCTTTACCGGCGTAGACCCTTCGGAGCTGGACGGGCTGGCGAATCAATGGCATCTGATGGCGGAGACGCAGGCGGCGACGGGCCATCGGATCGTCTCCCTGCTCGTGCCGATGAAGAAGGGAGAGAACAAATTCGTCTCCTATTTCATTGACGACCAGGATCACGGCATTCATCTGTATTTCACGGACGAACGCGGCACGACGCGCAGGGTGGCAGTGAACAAAGCGTATTAAGCAAACTCGGTTGGAAGGGGAATAGGCGAATGAGCAACATCGGAGTTTGGGAACCGGCGGAGCCGGGCGTGAAGCGCAAAATATTGCGCGCCGAGGGCGGCATGATGATGATGGAAGTTCATTTCGAGGACGGCGCGGAAGGGTACGAGCACGAGCATCCGCACGAGCAAATGTCGTATTGCCTGCGCGGCGCGATGGAATTTACGATCGACGGCGCGCGCACGGTCGTCCGGCAGGGCGAGACGATCTACATTCCGGGAGGCGCGCGTCACGGAGCGAAGGCGCTTGAGCCGTCGGCGCTGCTCGACGCGTTCACGCCGGTCCGGGAGGATCTCGTTCGGCGCTAATCTCTCGCGGAAGCTGCGCAATACAGAAACGCGCCGGGGCGTCCCGCTATGGGCGACTGGCGCGTTCTTTCGTGTGCTGGGAAGGAGGCGGGAGGGAGAGGTAGTATCGCGTGGCGCGCTTATGGAGCGGGGCTGAGCCAAGGGGATAAGCTCTATCAATAAGAACGAAAATTATGTTTTAATACAAATATATTGATGAAACGAGGGTATTGAGATAAAATAAATGTAATAGTGATAAAGAGAGAAGGTGGCCGGAAGATGCTGGAGCTTAGTTTTAACGAACCGGACAAGCTGGTGGCGGTAGCTCATGCGTTATCGACGAGGGCGAGGGCGGATATGCTGCGCTTGCTGAGCACGAGGAAGATGAACGTCGTGGAAATCTCCGAACAGCTCTGTTTGCCCGTGTCCACGGTGGCGAACAACGTGAAGATTCTCGAAGCGGCCGGCTTGATCAATACCGAGCTGCTGCCTGCGACGCGCGGCGCGATGAAGGTGTGCAGCCGGAATTACGACGATATCCATTTCGATTTCAATGTCCAGAAGACGCTGCCGAAAGGCGAGAGCGGCCAATACTTGGTTGAACTCCCGATCGGCCACTATAGCGACTGCGAAGTGTATCCGACTTGCGGACTGGCCGGCGTGGACGATTTTATATGCAAGGAGGACGAGCCGGCGCAATTTTATCGGCCAAGACATATCGAAGCGCAGCTCATCTGGTTCCGCAAAGGCTACGTCGAATATTTGCTCCCGCTCGAAATTCCGTCCGGCGCCCGCATCGAGGCGTTGGAGCTGTCGATGGAAATCTGCTCCGAGGCGCCGAACTACGACAACAACTGGCCTTCGGACATTACGCTGTGGGTGAACGAACGGGAAATCGGCACTTGGACCAGCCCCGGCGATTTCGGAGGCCGACGCGGCAAGCTGAATCCGTCCTGGTGGGGAGACATGGCGACGCAATACGGCTTGCTCAAGACTTGGCGAATTACGCATGAACGGACGCTGCTGGATATGATTCCGGTATCCGATACGTCGCTCGCCGATCTGAACTTGAGCAGACGCCCGAGCGTTCGGCTGCGAATCGGCGTCAAGGAGAATGCGGTCAACAAAGGCGGGGTAAACTTATTCGGAACGCGATTCGGTGATTACGAGCAGGATATCCGGATGAAAGTGGATTACGTTATGGACTGAGCTCCTGGATAAAATGACCTTTTGTTACACGATTCGTGAACTTAAAGGTCATTTTTTATTGTTTATATTACAAAAATATTAGATGAAACCGTTGACACCTTGGAGAGAAAGCCCTATTATGGGTGTATAGAAACAAGATTTATGTAATAAAACATTATATTTATTTTGTTTCTAAATAAGCTCGGCAAAAGATAAGGGAGGCAAATATGAAAAAGAGCTATTCGATCGTACTTGCAACACTGCTGTCCACTTCGTTGCTATTAAGCGCCTGCGGAGGCAATGACAACAAAGGCGGCAACGCTTCTCCGGCTCCGTCCGACGCGTCGTCCTCGGAAGCTTCCGCTCCGGCGGACGCGGGCAGCGGCGCCAAAGTCACGCTGTCGTTCTGGACGCTGTTCGACGGCGGCGACGGCGAGAACATGCAGACGCTGATCGACGAATTCAACAAGTCTCATCCCGACATCGTTGTCAAGAACACGAAGCTCGTATGGGGCGAATATTACACGAAACTGATTACCGCAGTCGGCAACGGCAACGGTCCGGACGTCGGCATCTCCCACACGTCCCGTCTGCCTGACCTGATCGACCAAGGCGTCGTAACGGAGCTTGACGACGTGGCTGACGCCGCGGGCGTCGACTGGGCTTCTTATAACCAAAACCTGTTGAACGCGACGGTCGTGAACGGCAAGCATTACGCGGCTCCGATCGATACGCATCCGTTCATTATGTACTACAACAAAAAACTGCTGAAGGATGCCGGGCTGCTCGGCGACGACGGCAAGCCGGTTCTGGAACAGTCCGCCGAAGGTTTCGACACCTTCCTGAAGACGCTTAAGGAGAAGCTGCCGAGCAAGGTGACGCCGTTCGCGCTCTCCAATTCCAACGACGATCCATACCGCCTCTGGTGGGCGCTGTACTCCCAATTGGGCGGCAACGACATCGTATCCGACGACCTGCAGTCCGCAAGCGTTGATGCCGAGAAGGGCGCGAAAGCGGCCGATTACGTCCAGAAGCTGTTCACGAACGGCTATATCAAGAAGAACGATCCGGACTTCTATAAAAACTTCCAAAGCGGTACGGCCGCCATCATGATGACGGGCGTATGGGCGACGGGAATTTGGGAATCGACGAAAGACTTCGAGTTCGGCGCCATGCCGATTCCGAAAATCTTCGATCAAGAAGCGACATGGGGAGATTCCCATACGATCATCCTTCCGACAACGAAGAGCAACGATCCGGAGAAACGCAAAGCCGCGCTCGTATTCGCCGACTGGGTTGCTTCCAACGGCCACATTTGGGCGAAGGCCGGCCACATTCCTTCGAAGCCTTCCGTCATCGAGAGCCAGGAGTTCAAGGATCTGCCGTACCGCAGCGACTACGCGATGGTAGCCAGCACGGTTAAATTCAACAAGCCTTCCACGAAAAACTGGCAAATCCGCGACAATGCCTCGTTCAAATTCCTGAACGAAGTCTGGGCGAACAAGATGTCTCCGGCGGACGCCATGGTCAAATTGCAAGAGGGCGTCCAAAAAGTGCTTAGCGAATAAGACCGAACGATAGACATACATGTTCCGACAAGCTTGCGGTTCGCGCAACCGCAAGCTTGTCGACCACGAAGGAAGAGGCGAGGCGCGAATGAGGATGAACAAATGGAGGGCGGACGTACAGGCGTTCCTGTTCCTGTTGCCGTTCCTTCTCGTTTATGTAGGGTTTACCTTCTGGCCGATGATCAAGGGCGTGCAGATGACGTTCTACAAGTGGACGTTGATCAAGAAAATGCAATACGTCGGCTGGGACAACTATCGGCGGATGCTGCAGGATCAGGAAATGTGGGACGCTCTATGGCACTCCACGATTTTCGTTCTGTTGACGACGCCGACGATGCTCGTACTCGCCATCATGCTGGCGATGATCGCCAACCGCAAGTCGCGGCTGCAAAAGTTTTATCGCAGCGTTTTTTTCTTGCCAAGCGTATTGTCCGTTGCGGTCGCATCGTTTCTGGGACTGTTCGTGTTCCAGCCGTATACGGGATTGGTGAACTCCGTACTTCATTTGCTCGGCGTGTTATCGGATCAACGCGAGATCTTCTGGCTGACGGAAACGAATCTCGCATGGATTGCCATCTCCCTCATTACGCTGTGGTGGACGGTAGGTTTTAATTTCATTTTGTATTTGTCCGCCATGCAGGATATTCCCGATGAAATTTACGAGGCCGCCCGGTTGGACGGCGCGAACGATAGACAGGTGTTCTGGCGCATCACTCTTCCGTATTTGAGTCCGATCACCAAGACGATCACGATGCTTCAGATCATCGCATCCTTCAAAGTCTTCTTGCAGATCTACATCATTACGGGCGGCGGACCGCTCGATCAGACGCGTCCGATTATCCAACTGATCTACCAGACGGGCTTCAGGAAGAACGATCTCGGCTACGCGGCCACGATGTCGTATATGCTGTTTGCGATTTTGCTGGTGTTGTCCATTATTCAATACGTCATTAACAACCGGAAAGGAGCGAATGCCTAGATGAAATGGTTCTATCGCATCGTCTCCGTGGTGATGGCGGCCATCTTCCTCTTGCCGGTCATCTGGATGCTCGTCGTCTCCGTCAAGGAAGAAGGCATGAAGATCATAACCGTCGTCGATTGGTTCACGCCGCCTTACTCCTTGGCGGTATACGATCAAATTTTGAACGGCACGAAGCTGACGGACTGGCTTCTGAACAGCGTGCTCGTAGCGGTATTCGTCACACTGCTGACCGTTGTCGTCGCGGCCATGGCGGGGTTCGTCCTCTCCAAGGTTCCGTTCCGCTACCGCGCGGTCGCCTTCTTCTTCATTCTCTCCGGCTTGCTGATCCCGGGCGAGGCGATCATCATTCCGCTGTACCAAGTCGCGAAAGACATGAATCTGCTGAACTCCTACGAAGGTCTGATCATCCCGGTGCTGGCGTCTCCGGTCGCCGTCATCGTTCTGAAGAGCTTCTTCGACGGCGTGCCGAACGATTTGCTGGAAAGCGTTCAGATCGACGGCGGAGGCACTTGGCGCATTTTCACGAGCATTATGATTCCGCTTATCCGTCCGGCTCTCGCCTCCATGGCGATCCTGACGTTCATCGGTTCCTGGAACAACTTCCTGTGGCCGTTCTTGTCCATTACGGACGATAACTTGTTTACGCTACCGATGGGTATCCCGACGTTGATGAGCCAGTATTCGGAAGATTACGTCAAGCCGATGGTCGTCAACACGATCGCTTCCTTGCCGATCATGCTGCTGTTCATCATCTTCGAGCGCCAGATCGTTAAAGGCGTCAGCCTGTCGGGGATTAAAGGGTGACGGAGAAGGCGTCGGAGCGCAAGCGGGAGAGGGCCATCGACCTCTTCAAAGGCTTGCTCGTTCTCGGCATGGTGTACTGCCATACGCTGCAATTTTTCAGTGATCCGCAAGTGTATCCGAACGGACAGAAGTTTATCGAAGTCATCAATCTGATCACGTTCTCGGGCTTCGTATTCAGCTTCGGTTACGTCTCCCAGCTGTCGTATTACGGGAAGCCGTTCCGTCTTGCTGCACCTCGCATGCTGATGGCGGCGCTCAAGACGCTGTTCGCTTTCTACGTATCCGGAGCGGCCTTTCGGCTGTTTATCGACGGCAGAGTGCTTTCCTGGGCGAACATCAAACCGATTCTGACGCTGAACGATATGCCCGGCTGGTCCGAATTTCTGGCCTCGTTCACGTATTTGATGATTGTAGGTTTAATCTTGTTCGTGCCGCTGCGACGGCTGGCCGAGATCAAATGGCTCGGCTTCGTCGTCGCCGGCGTGCTGCTGCTGACGACGTTTATCCCTTACGGCTCGATTCATTGGATGAAGTGGGGACCGCTTATCGGAACGAGGGATTTTGCCTCCTTCCCGGTGCTGCAATATTTTCCTTATTATTTGCTCGGCATACTGTTCGCGCGCTACCGCATCGTATGGGATTGGCGCGTGCTCACGGGGGCGATCGTCGCTTCGGGCGCGTTCGTGTGGAAGTGGCTGTCCACGGAAGGGCAGCCGCTTCCCGAGCGGTTTCCGCCTTCGATCTGGTGGATCGTCGGACCCGCGCTGGTGCTGTACGGCTACTACTTGCTTAGCCGGTTGATGGAGAAGTATCCGGCTCCGTTCGTTCCGCTGGAAGCGATGGGTCGCAACGTGCTCTGGTATCTGGTCATGAGCAACGTCCTGATCTTCGCGCTCAAAGGCAATCAGCAGGACAACTTGCTGCTTAGCGCTTGGGACGGATTTCTGATGGCGCTGGTCTTGCTCGGAGTCGTGTCGTTCAGCGTCTGGATTATGACGAAGAAACGCTAAAAATGCTTATTAGGGCAAGAGCGCGGAGGGAGCAAATGAAGAGATTGGGGTGGGCGGGCATTCTGATGGTCGCGTTATGCGTAGGTGGCTTCGGATGTGACGCGAATCGCGACGATAAGCCGTTGCCGCCGCAGCATACGTATGCGAATCCGATCAGCTTGCCCGACGAATGGGGCGAATACGGACTGGGAGATCCCTTCGTGTTCTCCTATAACGGCTACTATTATTTGTACGTCAGCACAAGGGACACCGACCCGGGCGTTAAAGTGTGGCGCTCGGATAATCTGATCGATTGGACGTACGAAGGGTTGTGCGCCGTCGATCCGATAACAACGGCGGCTTACGCGCCGGAGGTCCGTTACTGGAACGGCAAGTTCTATATGTACACTTCGCCGGCGGGACAGGGGCACTACGTCTTGGTCGGCGATCGGCCGACCGGACCGTTCGAAGTCGCGACGGACAACTTCGGTCGAACGATCGACGGCTCGACGTTCGTGGACGACGACGGCAAGTGGTATTTCTACTACGCGGGTACGCAGGGCATTCAAGCGGCCTCGATGCCGGATCCGCTGACGGTGGGGCCGGAGGAAATCCAGACGGGCGCGTACATGGGTGGCTGGACCGAAGGGGCGACTGTGTTCAAAAGAAACGGCAAGTATTATATGACGTATACCGGCAATCACGTGTTCAGCAGCGGATACCGGGTGGACATCGCCGTCAGCGACGATCCGCTGCAAGGGTTCGCAGAGCAGGCGAACAACCCGGCGCTGCTGCGTACGGAAGGAGCTACCGTCGGGCTCGGCCACAACTCGGTCGTGACCGGACCGGATCTGGACACGCAGTATATGGTGTACCACAATCTTGAAGGCCACGGCGTCGTCGGACCGCTGCGGCATATGAACCTCGATCGGATCGTATGGAACGGAGACCGCCTGCGGGTGGCCGGCCCGACCTCCGATCCGCAGCCCGTGCCGGCGATGCCGACATTCTCGGATCGTTTCGAAGGGGAATCGCTAGACAAGTCCTGGAAGCGCGAGGGCAAGGCGGAGTGGACGGCGAAGCCGGACGTAGGTCTGCTCGCGGATGCTGCGGGCGGGGAGGGTCTATCGATGCTGCTGTCCGATGCTCGCACACTTGTGGATTACACGGCAGAATTTCATGTTCAGCACCTTTCCGGCGAAACCGGCCGTTCGGGAGTCGTCTTCTCTTATCGGGACGACGATCATTACGGTCTGGTGCAATGGAAGGCCGAGACGAGAGAAATCGAAGCGAGGTTCGTACAGGACGGCCAAGCGGTCCCGCTTGACGGCGCGACCGCACGGATTCCGGACAATCTCGATATCGGAGAGCTGCAGAAGCTGCGGCTTGAAGTGAAAGGGAACACCGTTCGCGTCTACGCGGAAGGCATGCGCCTGCTGACGTTGACGCTGCCTCGCGAAGCGGGCGAAGGGCGGATCGGCTATGCCGTCGAAGAGGCGCAAGCGCGTTACGGCTATGTCGCCTTCAGCAATCTCGTCGACGGCAGCGGCGTCAACGTTGCTTATGCGCCAATACCGGGAATCGTGGACGCGATCCACAACGAGAAAGGCCCGGCGGCCGGCTACTCGCTCGCCGAAGACGGCAACAGAGGCTTCGCCGCGGCGCAGCTTGGAAAGGGATCGCCGTTGACTTATGTCGTGAACGTCGCGAAGGGCGGAGAATACAGCTTGCGATTCCGCTTGAACTCGGGTTCGGGGGGAGCGAAGTTCAAGCTGCTGGAGGACGGCTCCGCTGTGGCCGGCAGCGTGGAAGTTAAGCCCGATCCCGCTGCGAACGCGTGGCAGACGGTCGTCGTGAACGGGGTAAAGCTCAGCGAGGGCGTACACCGATGGACGTTCGAGGTCGAGAAGGGCGAGATGGCGTTATCCTGGATCGAGGCGGCGGTCTACGTTCCCGTCGAAGCGAGGACGGACGGGTTCGACGCGAAGCTCCTATCGGGCTGGACGAGGTACGAAGGGGATTGGTCCGTCAAGGACGGAGAGCTTCGCTCCTCATCGACGACCAACGGCAAGCTCGCGACAGGTGAAGACGGCTGGACGGATTACGAAGTGCAAGCGGACGTCTCCGTGCCGGAAGCGGGCAGCCAATCGGGCATCGCGGTACGGGTGACCGAGCCCGCGAACGGCATGGAGCTGAATCAGAATCGGGACGATTTCCTGCGGGGCTATTACGCCTATGTCGACGAGAGTGGCGTCCATCTCGTGAAGCACGATTACAATACCGTTCCGCTGGCGGACGAGGAGAGGGCGATGCCTGCCGCCGGAGAGACGATTAAATTGAAAATCAGAGCCGTCGGCAACCGGATTTCCGTATTTGTCGACGAGGCCGAAGAGCCGGCGATCGAGTACGCGGACGCCAGCGAACGGACGTTCTTGAACGGCCGAATCGCGCTCAAGACGGTTGCCGCCGCCGGCCGATTCGATCATGTTCGGATCGAGCCGATACCACACAGATAACGAATGACGAAGGGAACAGGTGAATACACGATGACTTTAAGCATGTATCGGGCGGACTATCCGCGACCTCAGTTCGTAAGACAGGAATGGATGAACCTTAACGGGGAATGGGACTTCAGATTCGATGACGGGAACAAAGGGGAGACGGAGCAGTGGTTCCGTTCGTTCGCCGGAGACCGCACAATCGTCGTGCCGTTCTCCTACGAGACGAAGGCGAGCGGCATCGAAGATCCGACCGCGCACCCACACGTCTGGTATCGCCGCGCGTTCGACGTGCCGGCAGAGCAGCGGGGACGCAACGTCGTGCTTCATTTTCAAGGCGTCGATTACTTGGCCAAAGTATGGGTGAACGGCGAATATGTCGGTTCCCATGAAGGCGGTTATACCGCTTTCTCGTTCGACGTCACTTCGCTGCTCCGGTCCGACGGCGCCAACGAAATCGTCGTGAAGGCCGAAGACGCCGAGAGCGGCACGCAGCCGAGAGGCAAGCAGCGCTGGCGCTCCGCCAACTTCGGGTGCTGGTACGTGCAGACGACGGGAATCTGGCAGACGGTATGGCTGGAATACGTCGACCCGAGCCATCTGCAATCGGTCAAAATGACGCCGGACGTCGACGCGAACGCCGTTCGCATCGATTACCGGGTCAGCGACAAGTCCGCAGCCGGGCAACCGCTGCGTTTGACGACTGCGATCACGATGGACGGGGAAATCATCCGGGAAACGACGCAGTTCGTCGGCCGCTCGGCTTTCTCCGCGACGTTCGATCTGATCAGCGAGAAGCGCGAATGGCGCGTCGAGTACTGGAGCCCGAGCAATCCGAAGCTGTATGAGGTATCGTTCACGCTGACGGAAGGCGACCAAGTCGTCGACCGCGTCTCCTCCTACTTCGGTTTGCGCAAAATCTCGATCGTCGGCGAGCGGATCATGCTCAATTACGATCAGTTGTATCAACGTCTGATTTTGGATCAGGGATATTGGCACGACAGTCACTTGACGCCGCCATCGGAAGAGGCGATCATCGCGGACATCGACGCCATCTTGGCGATGGGTTACAACGGGGTGCGCAAGCATCAGAAAATCGAGGACGCCCGCTTCCTGTACTGGTGCGACGTCAAAGGCCTGCTCGTCTGGTCCGAAGCGGCCGCGACGTACGAATTCAACGACGAAGCCGTCGACCGGTTTACCCGCGAATGGCTGGAAATCGTGCAGCAGCAGTACAACCACCCGAGCATTATTACGTGGGTGCCGTTTAACGAATCGTGGGGCATCGGCAACGTGTTCTCCGATCGCCGTCAACAGCAGTTCACGGAAGCGATCTACCACCTCACGAAGGCGATCGACCCGAACCGGCCGGTCATCGTGAACGACGGATGGGAGCATACGGTGTCCGACATTCTCACGCTTCACGATTACGAGGAGAACGGCGACTCGTTCTTGCAGCGTTACGCCGACAAGGACGCGATTACCGGCAACAAGCACGCGTTCAACAATTGGCGGTTCGCGATGGCCCAAGGCTACGCTTACCGCGGGCAGCCGGTCATCATCAGCGAATTCGGCGGCATCGCGTTCAAGGACGAGAAGGGATGGGGTTACGGCAATCAAGTCGATAATGAAGAATCGTTCCTCGCCCGCTTCAAAGGCATCACGCAAGCGATCAAGTCGACTCCGTACGTCAGCGGCTATTGCTACACTCAGATCACCGACGTGCAGCAGGAAGTGAACGGATTGCTGACGGAAGACCGCAAGCCGAAAGTTCCGCTGGAAAAAATACGCGAGATCAATCTGGCGTAACGAAAGCCGACAAGCCGCCCCGCATCCGCTCCGGATGCGGGGTTGGCTGCGTTAGTGCCGAGTGTTCGGCTGACGACCGACTGGTGCGGCGGCTTACCGGACGCCAAAAAGCGTTGTTGGATCGTTCGACAGCCATTAGAATAGGAAGAAACGACAATCAGGGGGAAAACGCGATGGGTACGGACAGAGAATGGATCAGATTGTGGCCGGGCGACGCTCCGGGCGCGCAAGGCGGCGAGGACGAGGATACGCCGGCGCTTCAGGCTTATCCGGTTCAAGAGAAGGGAAGAGGCGCGGTCATCGTCCTTCCGGGAGGCGGGTACGGCATGCGCGCGGATCACGAAGGCGAGCCGATCGCTCGGTGGCTGAACGGCATCGGCATTCCCGCATTCGTGCTGCGCTACCGGGTCGCGCCGTATCGGCATCCGAGCCCGCTGAGCGATGCTCAGAGAGCGGTACGCTATGTTCGGCATCATGCCGGGCAATGGGGGATCGATCCGGGCAAAATCGCCGTGCTCGGCTTCTCCGCGGGAGGGCATCTGACCGTATCGGCCGGGGTCCACTACGACGGCGGCAATCCGGAAGCGGCCGATCCGATCGACCGGGAATCGTGCCGTCCGGACGCGATCGTGCCTTGTTATCCGGTCGTGACGATGCAGCGTCCCTTCGTGCATGAAGGATCGCGGGAGAATTTGCTGGGCGAAGATCCCGATCCGTCGCTCGTGGAGTCGTTCAGCGGCGAGAAGCAGGTGACGCCGGACACGCCTCCGGCCTTCATCTGGCATACGGCGGACGACGGGGCTGTTCCGGTCGAGAACGCGCTGCTGCTTGCCGGAGCGTACAGCCGTAACAAGGTGCCGTACGAGCTGCACGTCTACGAAATGGGAAAACACGGGCTGGGTCTCGCGAAGGAAGACGAGCGCGTGGCGACGTGGACGGATCTGTGCGGTTCCTGGCTGATCAAGCGGGGCTGGTGACGGACGGCGCGGGAGTTAAAGCGTCATCGGGATGGCAACGGATCTGAGTGAGATGGGAGCTGCGCCATGTTATTCGTGTGGATCGCGCTATGGACAGTCGCGCTGATTTTGCTGATCGCGGACCCGCGTTCCGCCGTGAACCGGAGGCTGAGCGCGGTCGCCTTAAGCGGCGGAGCAGGCGCTCTCGCGGCGACGCTGTCGGATTCTTTTATTCCGTATATTCGCGAGAACCGTCCCCATGCCGGTTTGGAGGAAGCGCTATACTCTGTGCAGGTGGCGGCTTCGTTAACCTCGTATTACGGTCTGCCGTACTTTTTTATTCTGTTCGCCTTGGCTTATCGACCGGTTCGGCTGCAAGGCGCTCTGCGATGGGGCGTTCCGCTGCTCCTGCTGCTGCCTGTCGTCTACGGTCTCGCATTTACGCCTCCGTACAACGAATATCAGCCGGTCTCCCACTCGATCATCGTCTGGTGGGCCGTGCCTTATTTTCTGACTGCCGCGGCGATCGTCCTGTCCAAAAAGACGGGGCATCGCATGCTGTCCCACACGCATTGGATCATCTGCCTGGCGGTGCTGCCCACCACGCTGCTGGGGATGGTGATGAGCTACGTGCTTCCGAGCCTGGGCATGCTGCGCATGTGGCGGTACAACGTGTGGTTCGTAGGCATCGGGGTCGCGGTGTTCCTGATCGGGCTGTTTACGTACGGATTTCTCGGGATGAGGCTGCTCGTCGACAGACGGCGGCTCGATTCCACGCTGCGGGCGGTCACGTCGGGGACGGCGATTCTTCATCATGCGATTAAGAACGACGTAGGGAAAATGCGGCTTTTTACCGAGAAAATGAAGAGCTACGCGGAGACGACGAACCAGCCGGAGCTGCTCGAGGATCTGGCGGTCGTGCAGAAGGCTTCGAGCCATATCCAGGAGATGATCTCCCGCGTGCATCGGCGGACGGAGGATCTGGAAATCCGGCCTCGGGACGTCCGGTTGGACGAGCTCGTTCGCGAGACGATCAAGCCGTTCGTTCCTCGGCTCGGGCAAGTCCGGTTGGAGCTGGAGCTGGCGGAAGGCTGGAGCTGCCGGGTCGATCCGGCGCAGACGGGAGAAGCGCTGGGCAACGTCGTATCCAACGCGCTGGAGGCGATGAACGGGCGGGGGACGCTGGTCGTGGCGCTGAAGGAAGGCAAGCGCGAGCTGACGCTGGAGGTTCGGGATACGGGACCGGGGATGACCAAGTTTCAAGCCGTGCAAGCGCTGGAACCGTTCTATACGACGAAGGGCGGAGCCGGCGGATTCGGTCTGGGACTGCCGTACGCCTACCACGTCATGCGCAAGCACGGAGGTTCTCTGCATCTGAGCAGCAAAATCGGGGAGGGCGCGAGCGTGTACCTGGTTTTTCCGAAAAAGAGCGTAGGGGCGGTCAAGGCTCCTTCTTCGGCGATATCCCGTCCGGTCAGGGAGCAGGCGGAGGGGAGTTAGCTATTTCGTTCGCTCAGCTCATAGTTTAACGGCTTTCCGAGAGAAGTCCCCTTCCTCTACAGGGAGGGGATGAATAGCGGCCAGGCGAAGCCTGGAAGCTCTTATTGCTCCGGTTTGTGGCAATTTGATATAATCAGTCTTAGATTGGTAT
>NZ_JBEPYQ010000039.1:0-57296 GCF_041641335.1 Cohnella sp.
GGGGATAAACCGCTCCCTCTTGCACCTGAGTCTTGTCGATCGGTCGCATGGCCGATTTCTCCCCTATCCTGAGCTCACGAAGTCTTACGGCCGTTCCCGGTTTGACAGAACCTTCAATAGCGCCAAGAAAAAACGCCCGAGTCGCAGGACCGGGCGATGATTGCGATATAAGTTCGGATGCTCTTAATGATTCGAAGTCGTCTTCCGGTTGACGAACAGCTTGTAGCCGACGCCGCGGATCGAATCGATCTGCACGCTCTGCTGGTTCAGCTCCAGCTTCTTGCGCAGGGAGCTGACGTGCACGTCTACGGTGCGTTGGCCGCCGATGTAATCGAAGCCCCATACGACGTTCATCAGGTCGTCCCGCGTAATGACGATGCCGGGCCGTTCCGCCAAGTACAGCAGCACCTCGAACTCCTTCGGCCGAAGCGTAATCCACTGGCCTCCCGAGAACACCTCGTACTTGTCGGGGAAAATCTGCAGATCGCCGATCGAGATGACCTTCTCGCCGTCCGCCGCTTTCGCCGGCTTGCTCTCCTCGTTGCGCGAGCGCCTAAGCACGGCCGACGTCCGGGCGAGCAGCTCCGCCACGCCGAACGGCTTCGTAATGTAATCGTCCGCCCCAAGCTTAAGCCCTTGCACGACTTCCTCCTCCGCGTTCCTCGCGGTCAGAATGATGACGGGCGTGCGCACGCCGTTCTGCCGCAGCTTCTGGAGCACTTCGAAGCCGTTCATGCCCGGGAGCATCAGGTCCAGGAAGATAATCGCATAGGATTCATGTATCGCTTTATGAAGCCCTTCCGCCCCGTTTCCTACCACTTCCGTTTCATAGCCTTCCTGTGAGAGGTTGTAGGTTACGAGACGGGCGAGCGTCGGTTCATCCTCTATAATCAAAACTTTGTCCGACATGCGTACCTCCGGATAGGCAGGATTCCCTGCCTTAATGGCTCATCTATGTTAGTTTTATCATACCACTGTAAAGCCAACATCATGCAAATGTTAACTCAACGTAAAATAGACTGGCCTGATTTACGGTTGCAGCAGCGGCAGCTCCAAAATAAACCGTGAACCCGCGCCGACCGTGCTTTCCACCCGAATCGTTCCGCGATGCAGCTCGGTCAGATGCTTGACGATCGACAGCCCGAGGCCGGTGCCTCCGGAGCTGCGGGAACGGGCTTTGTCGACGCGGTAGAACCGCTCGAAAATGCGCGGGATGTCCTTCTTCGGAATGCCGATCCCGGTATCCGACACCGTAATGCGCACCAGTTCCTCGTCTCCGCCATCCGCCTCCACGATCTCCGCCCGCACTCTCACCTTGCCGCCTTCAGGCGTGTAGTTGATCCCGTTCTGCATCAGATTCATGACGATCTGGCCGAGGCGGTCTTCGTCCGCTTCGAGGAACAGCTCCTCCTCCGTCTGCACGTCCAGCTCGATGCTCTTCTTCGCCGCTTCCGGCGACAGCAGCTCGGTCATCCGTGCGAGGAAGGCCGGCAGGTCGATCGGAGAAAATTGCAGCGGAGAACGGCGCGACTCGATCTTCGACAGCTCCAGAATGTCTCCGATCAGCCGGTTCAGCCGGTCGCTCTCGTCCTGAATGATCGTCAGGAAAGATCTCGCCGTCTCCTCGTCGTTCATCGCCCCCGCGAGCAGCGTCTCTGCAAAGCCTTTCACCGCGGCTACCGGCGTCTTCAGCTCGTGCGAGACGTTGGCGACGAACTCGCTGCGCATCCGCTCCAGACGGCGGATCGCCGTCACGTCCTGCAGCACGAGCAGCAAGCCTTGCTCGTCGTCGCCGCCCATCGTCATCGGCACGATATGAATTTCGAGCAGCCGCTCCTCCGGATAATACACCGTCAGCTCCTCGTGAACCGCAACCGGCTGCTCCAGAACTTCGCGGATCAGGTTGACCAGCTCGAAATGCTGGCGGATTTCCGTGACGTGCCGGCCGACGCGCTCGCGCACCGTGCTGCCGAGCAGCAGCTCCGCTTCGCGGTTGTACAAAGTAATTTTGCCGTCGGGCGCGATCATGACGACGCCGCTCGTCATATTGTCGAGCACGCTCTGCAGCCGCGTTCCGTTGTCGCGGATTTCATCGAGCTGATCCTGCAAGCTGGCCGCCATCGCGTTCAGCGCGCGCGCCAGCTCGCCGACCTCGTCCTTGCCGCCCTCCGGCACCCGCGTCGCGTAATCCATATTGGCCATCCGCTTCGCCGCCGAAGTCATCCGCTCCAGCGGCCTCGTCACGCCAAGCGCGACGCGGTAGCTGACCGCTCCGGCTACGACGAACAACAGAAGCAGCCCGAAAATAAGCGCCAGCCACATGTTGTCCAGGCTCCGCTCGACGTCCCCGAGGCTCATCGCCAGACGCACGACTCCCGTCGCAGCGGAGCCCTCGCCCGCGCTCACTTGAATCGCCACATACATCATTCGCTCTTTCACGGTAGAGCTGTACCGAATGCTGCTTCCCGTTCCGGACGCCAGCGCTTCGCGCACTTCCTCCCGGTCCAGATGGTTGTTCATCGTCCCGGGATCGTGATCGGAGTCGCCTATGACCGTTCCGTCAGGTCGAATATAGGTGATGCGCATCTCGGCGATTTCCTTGAACCGCTGAGCCTGTCCCTGCAAGTATTCGCTCGCTTGGGCGTCGTCCAGCGAACCCGGCCAAGGCACCGCCGCGTTCAGGACGTGCAGCTCGCGAATCATATGATCTCGCAAAGCCTCTTGATGGTTTTTCTGATAGGAATTGCCCATGAGCAGACCGGCCGCCAGCACGGAAGAGCCGATCAGCAGCACGAACAGGACGGTAAGCTTGAAACGGAACTTGGTCATGACCGGGGGTGCGCTCCTTCTTCGTTACGCGAATACGGGATCTTTGAACTGCTCCAGCTTCGCTCTTGAATCTTTGTCAACGTCCGCATGCAAGCTGTTGCCGTGAGCGTCCATCGTGACGATCGCCGCGAAGCCTTCGACCTGCAGATGCCACATCGCTTCCGGAATGCCGAATTCCATAAAGTCGACGCCGTTCACCTTCTGAATGCACTCCGCGTAATATTGGGCCGCGCCGCCTACCGCGTTCAAGTACACCGCTCCGTGCTCCTGGAGCGCCGCAAGAGTTTTCGGCCCCATGCCGCCCTTGCCGATGACCGCGCGCAAGCCGAATTTTTTCAAGATATCGCCTTGGTACGGCTCCTCGCGAATGCTCGTCGTCGGCCCCGCCGCCTTCACATGCCAGCCGTCGGAATCCTTGAGCATGACCGGTCCGCAGTGATAGATTACGCCGCCGTTCAGGTCGATCGGGGAATCGTGATCCATCAGGTGCTTGTGCAGCGCGTCCCGACCCGTGTGCATCTCGCCGTTCAGAATGACGACGTCTCCTACTTTCAAGCTGCGCACATCCTCTTCCGAGAGAGGCATCTGCAGCACGATTTCTTTCCCTCTGGGCGCTTCCGCCGCCGCAACCGCCTTGTCCTTCATCGGAACGTTCGAGCCGCCTTCGTAGATCCAGCTCTTGATCTCGTGCGTGTCGCCGTCGAGCAGCACGCCTTGGCGGCGATACGCCCAGCAGTTGTAGGCGACGGAGACGAAGAAGCTGGCCGGGAGACGGTTGACCACGCCGACTTTGCAGCCTAGCAGCGTAACGTTGCCGCCGAAGCCCATCGTGCCGATACCGAGCTCGTTCGCTTTCTCCAGCACATAGTCCTCCAGTTGGGCCAGCTCTGGAATCGCGTTAACGTCGTCGACGTTGCGGAACAGCTGCTGCTTGGCGAGCTCGTAGCCGGTCGTCCGGTCCCCGCCGATGCCGACTCCGATAAAGCCGGCGCTGCAGCCCTGACCCTGCGCCTGATACACCGCATGCAGAATGCATTTGCGGATACCGTCGAGATCGCGTCCCGCTTTGCCGAGCCCTTCGATCTCGCACGGCAGGCTGTATTGAATGTTTTTGTTCTCGCAGCCGCCGCCTTTAAGAATGAGACGCACGTCGACCTCGTCGCGCTCCCACTGTTCGAAATGGATGACCGGCGTGCCGGGTCCGAGATTGTCTCCCGTATTCGCGCCCGTCAACGAATCGACCGAATTGGTGCGAAGCTTGCCGTCTTTGGTCGCTCTGGCGATCGCGTTGCGGATCTCCTTCTTCATTACGATCTGGTTGGCGCCGACCGGCGTATGAACGACAAACGTAGGCATTCCCGTATCCTGGCAGATCGGCGACACGTTGCACTCGGCCATTTCGATGTTTTGCGCGATTGTGGACAGGGACAAGCCTGCGCGCGTAGCTTGGTCTTCCGCCTCTCTGGCGGCGGTTATGGCACGGCGGACATCCGCCGGAAGATTCGTGGACGTTTCTACGATGAGCTTATAGACGCTTTGTTCGAATGCAGATGACATAAGTGCTGAATCCCCTCTCTATTCGTTGACTCCTATTAAATATATAATAGCATATATGCTCCCTATAAGTTTAACCAAAGTCGAGCAAAACCGACTTGCCGGAGAAAGGGTGCCGCCTTCATGTCCAATCATTTTTTGGCGTATATGTACCGATTGCAGCATATCGAGCGCTGGAGTCTGATGCGCAGCGCGAATCCGGAAAACGTCGCCGAGCATTCCTTCCACGTTGCGCTGATCGCCCATTCCCTGGGCGTTATTGCGCGGGAAATATTCGGGCGCGACGTTCAGCCGGAGCAGCTCGCCTCCTACGCGTTGTTCCATGATGCGACGGAGGTATTCACCGGCGACATTCCGACGCCCGTGAAGCATCAGAACCCGCGCATTCTCGCCAATTTCCGCGAGATCGAAGCGATGGCCTCCGAGCGGCTGCTGGCCAACGTGCCCGAGCGGCTGCGCGGAAGCTATGCCCCGCTGTTCACGCGCCAGCCGGACGATCCTGCGCTCGCCAAGCTGCTGAAAGCCGCCGATCTGCTCGACGCCTATTTGAAGTGCACAAGCGAGATGTCCGCGGGCAACCGCGAGTTCGCCACGGCCCGCAGTCAGATCGAAGAAAAGCTGGCGCAGCTCGGGCTTCCCGAAGTGGAATGGTTTCTCGACCATCTGGCGCCGGGATTCGAACGAACGATCGACGAACTATCCGAAACCGAAGGAGGCGATCAGCCATCATGAAACTGAAAGTATTCAAATCGCTGTGGGGAATGGAACATCTGACGATTGAGGAAAAATTCGCGAAAATCGCGGCAGCCGGCTATGCCGGGGTCGAAAGCCCGCCGCCCGGCCCGGACGAGGAGGAGAAGTTCCGCGAGCTGCTGGCCCGATATGGACTGGAGTATTCCTCGATGGCGTTCACGAACGGCGATCACGTCGAGTCGTTCCGTAGTCAGCTTGAGCGGGCAGCCACGTTCTCGCCGGTGCTGATCAACGCTCATAGCGCGAAAGACGATATGCCTTACGAAGAGCAGCTGAGCTTCTATCGCCAAGCGGCGGAAATCGAACGCTCTCTCGGTATCCCCGTCGTTCATGAGACGCACCGCGGACGGGCGATGTATACGCCGTGGACGACCGAACGCCTGCTGAACGATCTGCCGGAGCTGCGCCTGTGCGCCGACTTCAGCCACTGGTGCGTCGTATGCGAATCCTTGCTCGAGGATCAGGCCGGACGGATGGAGAAAATCGCGGCGCGCGCCGCATACGTCCATGCCCGCGTCGGCTATGCCGAAGGACCGCAGGTCAATCATCCAGCCGCGCCGGAGCATGCCGACGCGCTTGCGGCGCACGACGCCTGGTGGCGCTCCATCGCCCGCCATCGGCGCGATCAAGGTGCGGACCAGCTCATTTTCGTCCCCGAGTTCGGACCTCCGGGCTATCTGCATTCGCTTCCGTTCACCCGGCAGCCCGTCTCCGATCTGTGGGAAGTGTGCCTGTGGATGAAAAATTACTTGGAGAGCCGTTGGGAAGAGTGGCTGGCTTAACGTACGAATAAGCCATCTTTTAGATGACCTGACCTCTATATTTCTTTGTCCATGTTCGTTTTGCGGGACATGTATCTCCTTCCGCTGACATTACGGTCGTGAAATCTGAATGATAAACCCTTAACAGGGAAATTTCACGACCGTAAGAAGCAGACGCTTCGCTCTATAGGAGATACATGTCCCTCTTTTTTATCGACAAATAGAACCTACTACTCTTTCAAGTCAGCTATTCTCTATCCGGAACGGTAACGACAACCGTACGAGCCTCTCCATTGTACGCCAGCTCGATCCGCCAATGCCCGGTGTTCGCCTTGTATTCCGCGGCTTTGACCGCTGGCGGGAACATTCCGCCGGCGTCTGGAGCTTCCAGCGCCTTGCGGATCGCTTCCGCCTCCGTCAGATTCGCGCCGTCAGGCTGCTGCGCCGCGAAAGCTTCCACGCGTCCCGCCTTCCCTTGCCCCGGGTAAGATTCCGCGATAGGTCCTTCCGGCCATACTCGAACCCGCTCGCCGATGTCGTGCTCCGTACCTGCATTGGAAAACCAGGTAGCTTCGTAATAGTGGTTTGCTCCCCCGTCGTCGCTGATATTCGTTTTGACAGAGCCCGTGACTAGAATTCCATCGCCTTTCCTATCGACGATATAACCCGTGTAGACAAACTCCGGCTCTTCGGAAGATTGCCCGGCCCCATCGTTCGATGTTCCCGTGCTCTCTCCGCAAGCCGAGAGCAGTACGACGAATGCAGCCAGAAACGCTAACAGAACACCCCTTTTCCTTCTCATCGTTGCCCGCCTCCTTTATTTTTGCTTCTGGTTCTGACGAAGATCAGAGCGCCAATGCCGACGGCGGCAGCTAATCCGATCCACACCCAGACCGAAGCTCCTCCTTCGACCGATCCGCTTCCCAACTCGCTCCCTTCGGCCGATACGCTTCCCGGCTTGCCCCCTTCGACCGGTTCATATCCCGCGCCCAGCTGCTCTAATGCGTCCCCGGCTTCATCGATCGGTTTCGTCAGCTCGCACATGCCCGTCTCCAACCGGTCCGGAATTCCGTAGGCGGACACGAGGTATCGGCCGCCTTCCTTGAAATGCACGTAACCGCAGCTTTCCGAGCCGATCGCCGTATACACCTTCGTTTGCTTGGTCAGCTCGCCTTTCCACACGTTCTCGACATCGAACGTCATTTCCACCCGATCGATCGAGCTGTCGATAATCCCTTTATCCGGCTTGACCACCTTCGTAACCGTGCCGGAAAATATCGCCGTCTTGCGGCTCAATTCGTCTTCGACGGACGGCGGAGCAGCGCAGGAGCAGGCGTAAGCCGTTCCCGGAGCCGCGATCGCGCCCGCGGCAAACGTCAGCAGCAGGCACGCGAACAGCGCCAATGCGGTTCTCATTTCTCATCACCTCTACCTTCAGACGACGAAAGCTCCCAGATTGTTCCGCGCTCGAAAAAAAAGAAGCCGACTAGGCGGCTTCGGAAAATTTGCGGACGACGCGGTATTGCGCGAAGCCGGCCAAAACTCGTAATCGTCGTTAACGCCGAGCCGAGCACCCTGATCCAGATTCCCGCGTCGTAGCGGTTGATTGCGTGTGCGATTCTCCACAGAATTAAGCAAAAATCCCCATCCGGCAACCGGAGGGGATTCCGCGAGAGGCGTTGCGCCCGCTCTGCTTACGCCTTATACCAAGGTACTTGCATAAACCAAATGATGACCAAAAACAGAACGAAAATGATCGTGCTAAGCGTCTGCACTTTCGAGATCGAAGCGCTGGCGCTCTCGCCCTTGACGGATGCTTCCGCGATTCGCTTAAGCGGTCCTTGGACGATGCCGCTGAGGGCGCCGATCGCGAGGAACAGGATGCCTACCGTCACGATCCAGGAGACGGCATAAGACACGTTTAATCCGGTCAACAGATAGCCGCCCGTGATCAGTTGGAGAACCAAGGCATACTGCCCGATTCTGCCGCCGGAGATCAACCCTCGGGCCAGCCCTTCCTGCGCGGTGCCGGACAATTGCTTGAACTTCCCGGCCACGAACGGCAGGATCGCGTACACGCCCATGCCGACCGCGCCTACTACGTGCAAAAACAACATTACATTCGCCATTCGTCTAAACCTCCAATATTGATCAACCAAACTAAGACATCCTAAGTATACACAAAAAAATGGACGAGCAAAACTTTTCGAGCCTGGGCGGCTGGGTTTCGGCTTCTTCTCGCTGCCCAACTCGCCCAAGACGCAAAAAATCGCCGAAGACCTGGTTCGAGGCAGGGTTTCGGCGATTCCGAGACGTCTTGATCCGTTACGCGTTGTCGACGATCTTGATGACGTTGCGCACGGAATCCGCGGATTTCTCGAGAGCGGCCTTCTCCTCCGCCGTCAGATCAAGCTCGATCACTTTCTCGATGCCGTCCCCGCCAAGCACGGCGAGCACGCCCATGAACAAGTTTTCGAAGCCGTATTCGCCTTGAAGCAGCGCAATGACCGGAAGGATCCGTTTCTTATCCTTCAGAATCGCTTCCGTCATTTGCACCAGGGATGCCGCCGGAGCGAAATACGCGCTGCCGTTGCCCAGCAGGTTGACGATTTCGCCGCCGCCTGTGCGGGTGCGGGCCACGATGGCGTCGATCTGCTCCTTCGGAAGCAGCTTCTCGACGGGAATGCCGCCGATCGTCGTATAGCGGACGAGCGGAACCATATCGTCGCCGTGGCCGCCGAGCACGACGCCGCGCACGTCTTCGACGGACACGTTGAGCGCTTGCGCGAGGAACGTGTTATAACGGGCGGTATCGAGCACGCCGGATTGGCCGATCACGCGATTTTTGGGAAAGCCGAGCGCCTTGTTCGCTACGTAAGTCATGGCGTCGACCGGGTTGGACAAAATGATGACGTAGGCATTGGGACTCGTCGCTTTGACATTCTCGCACACCGACTTCACGATGCCGGCGTTCGTGTTCACGAGATCGTCGCGGCTCATGCCCGGTTTGCGGGCGATGCCCGCCGTAATGATGACGACGTCGGAATTCGCGGAATCCGCATAGTCCGCCGTGCCGATAATGTTGGCGTCCACCCCTTGCACCGGAGTCGATTCCAGCATATCGAGCGCCTTGCCTTTCGTCGGATTCTCAAGCTGAGGAATATCGAGCAGAACGACGTCGCCCAACTCCTTCTGGGCCAGCATCAACGCCGTAGTCGCGCCTGTGAAGCCGGCGCCTACGACCGTAATTTTTGCGCGTTTGATTGCCACTTGATTGCCTCCTTTGTCATTTTGCCTTTTCCCGCATAACCCCGTTATGCGGGGAGAACCGCCGCCTATGCAGGCGACGGTTCATTCCCCTTGCGATTCATCCCCTTGCGGGCGACGGAATCTTATTTAGAAGTTCTTGATGATCTCGTCGGCGAACTCGGAGCATTTCACTTCCGTAGCGCCTTCCATCAGACGGGCGAAGTCGTAAGTAACGACTTTGCTGCCGATCGATTTCTCGAGGCCTTTGTAGATCAGGTCGGCCGCTTCCAGCCAGCCCAAGTGCTCGAGCATCATAACGCCGGACAGAATAACGGAGCCCGGGTTGACGACGTCTTTGTCCGCATATTTAGGAGCTGTGCCGTGCGTCGCTTCGAAGATCGCATGGCCGGTCACATAGTTAATGTTCGCTCCGGGAGCGATTCCGATTCCGCCGACTTGAGCAGCCAGCGCGTCGGACAGGTAGTCGCCGTTCAGGTTCAGCGTCGCGATGACGTCGAAGTCTGTCGGACGGGTCAGAACTTGCTGCAGAGCGATGTCGGCGATGGCATCCTTCACCAGGATTTTGCCTTCGTCCAGAGCCGCTTTCTGAGCCGCGTTAGCCGCCGCTTCGCCTTGCTCGGCTTTGATGACGTCGTATTGGCCCCAAGTGAACACTTTGTCGCCGAATTCTTGCTCGGCCACTTCGTAGCCCCAGTTTTTGAACGCGCCTTCCGTGAACTTCATGATGTTGCCTTTGTGTACGAGCGTAACGGATTTGCGGTTATGCTTGATCGCGTATTCGATCGCGGCGCGCACGAGACGCTTGGAACCTTCCGCGGATACCGGCTTGATGCCGATGCCCGAAGTTTCCGGGAAGCGGATTTTTTTGACGCCCATTTCTTTTTGCAGGAACTCAAGCACTTTTTTGACTTCTTCCGTACCGGATTGGTACTCGATGCCGGCATAGATGTCTTCCGTGTTTTCGCGGAAAATGACCATGTCTACGAGCTCCGGACGCTTCACCGGAGAAGGAACGCCCGTGAAGTAGCGAACCGGACGCAAACAGACGTACAGGTCCAGCTCTTGACGAAGCGCGACGTTCAGGGAGCGGATGCCGCCGCCGATCGGCGTAGTCAGAGGACCTTTGATCGCGATGATCATCTCGCGGATCGCTTCGAGCGTATCGTTAGGCAGCCATTCGCCGTAAGTATTGAATGCCTTCTCGCCGGCAAACACTTCGTACCAAGCGATTTGTTTCTCGCCGTTGTATGCTTTCTCGACTGCCGCGTCAAGCACGCGCTTGGAAGCTTTCCAGATGTCGCGGCCCGTGCCGTCGCCTTCGATGAAAGGAATGATCGGATTGTTAGGTACGTTCAGTACGCCGTTCGTTACCGTGATTTTCTCGCCGGAAGTCGGCGCTGCGAATTTTTCGAGTTTCATAATTACGTTACTCCTCCTGAATAATGATCTATTTGTCATCTCGCGAAGAACCGGCGGCCCGCCCCCGCGGAACGAGGATGGAGGCAACCCGCCGGCACACAGCTATGCTGCTTTAACCTCTTTGGGAGATCGGCGCGTAGTGCTGGTCTACCGGACCGACGTATTCCGCGCGCGGGCGGATCAGACGGTTGTCTTCGTATTGCTCCAAAATGTGGGCCGTCCAGCCGGATACGCGGCTGATCGCGAAGATCGGCGTGAACAGGTCGCGCGGAATGCCCAGCATCGTGTAGCAGGAAGCCGAGTAGAAATCCACGTTCGGCTTAAGCCCCTTCTGGCCGGTGACGAGCTCCTCGATCTTGACGGACATCTCGTACAGCGTCATATCGCCTTTCAGCTCGCCGAGCTGGCGCGACATCTGCATCAGATGCTTGGCGCGAGGATCGCCGTTCTTGTAGACGCGGTGGCCGAAGCCCATGATCTTGACCTTGTTGTCCAGCTTGTTCTGGATGTAAGGCTCCACGTTCGCCAAGGAACCGATCTCGTCGAGCATGACCATGACCGCTTCGTTCGCTCCGCCGTGCAGCGGGCCCTTCAGGGCTCCGATCGCCGACGTGACGCCGGAATAGATGTCCGACAGCGTCGCGACCGTGACGCGGGACGCGAAGGTCGAAGCGTTCAGCTCGTGGTCGGCGTGGAGGACGAGCGCTTTGTCCATCGCTTCGATGGCGACTTGCGCCGGCTCTTCGCCCGTCAGCATATAGAGGAAGTTATGCGCGACGCCCGCGCCTTTCTTCGGAGCGACCGGCTCTTTGCCTTCGCGGATTCGCGCGAACGCGGCGACGACCGTCGGCAGCTGCGCTTGCAGTCTGACCGCTTTGCGGTAGTTCGCTTCCTTGCTCATGTCGTTCGCTTCGCTATCGTATAGGGCCAGACTGGATACGGCCGTGCGCAGCGCGGCCATCGAGTTGGCGTTCTTCGGGTATAAGCGCAGGCCTTCGATAACTTCGGCCGGAACGGAAGCGTATTCGCCGAGCTGGGCTTGCAATTCGTTAAGCTGCGATTGAGTAGGAAGCTTGCCGTGCCACAGCAAATAAACGACTTCCTCGAACGAAGCCTTTTCCGCGAGTTCGTCGATGTTAATGCCTTGATAGGTCAGGACGCCGTCAATAATGGAACTGATGGAAGACTTCGCGGCGACGATTCCCTCAAGGCCCTTGGTTGCTGTCATATTTTTCTCTCTCCTTTGACCGGAAAATTCATGTCCGCCGGCTTGTCTGCCCTGTCGCCGGGGAATGCCCGCATAAGTCTGCGCGCTAGCTAGAATCGCTCCCAGCTCGATATTGTACGCAAACCGTAACAATCTTAACATTTTTTGACCTTTTTTAATGATAATCGATTTCACAGGCGAATGGAACCGATGGGGGCATAAAAATGCTTTATCGGGCCCATCACGAATCGTTCTTGAACAAGCGACTCTATAATCATTTGCTTAAAGCCCCTAATTATTCCACCGGACGATTTATGATACAATGTAACGAACAATGTCAAAGAAGGTTTGAACGTTTGGAGGACTCGCAGCATGCATACGACGACGAACCGGGTAACCGGAATTATAGATATCGGCTCCAACACCGTCCGCTTGTCCGTCTATCAGATTTCCGGCAACGGAGCTTACAGGGTTGTCGACCAGGGACGCTGGTCCGCCAGGCTGAGCCAGCGCATGGCGGCGGACGGCACGCTGCCCGCCGAAGCGGCGAACGAGCTTGCGGAAGTGCTGCGGCATTACGTCCGCATCTGCGCCAAGCACGGAGCCGAGCGGATTCGCGCCGTCGCCACGGCGGCGATCCGGCAAGCC
The DNA here is from genome assembly GCF_041641335.1 of Cohnella sp. Taxonomy (NCBI): domain Bacteria; kingdom Bacillati; phylum Bacillota; class Bacilli; order Caryophanales; family Paenibacillaceae; genus Cohnella; species Cohnella sp. Next base: position 12,442 of record NZ_JBEPYQ010000039.1, read on the forward strand.
GTCAACCGCGAAGACGTCATCGCCCGCCTTCGCTCCGCCTCCGGCCTCGACATCGAAATTCTGTCCGGCGAAGAGGAAGCGCGTATCGGAAGCGTGGCGATGCTGAACAGCTTGCCGCTCGACGACGGTTTCGTCGTGGATATCGGAGGCGGCAGCACAGAGATCACGCTTCTTCGGAACCGGGAAGTCGTCTCCGCCGTGTCGTTCCCGATCGGGTGCGTGAACGTCTCCGCCCGTTACGGCCTGGGAGAAGGCCCCGTGACCCCGGAAACGATGAACGAGATATTCGCCGATACCAAGCGCTTGCTTGAGGGGGCCGCCTGGATCGCCAAGCATCCCGGGCTGCCGCTTATCGGACTGGGCGGAACGGTGCGCGCGCTGGCCAAGCTTCGGCAGCGCGAATCCGGCTATCCGTTCCCGCATCTGCACGGATACGAGATGTCCGAGGCCGACGTGTCCGGCACGCTGGAGGATCTCGCCCGCATTACCGTTCCCCAGCGCCGCAAGCGCCCCGGCTTGTCCAAGGACCGCGGCGACGTCATCGTGCCGGGACTCGCCGTCTTGCTCGGCGTAATGAAGCATACGCGGGCTTCGGCGCTGGCCGTCTGCGGCACCGGGTTGCGCGACGGGCTGTTCTACGAAACGTGCGAGCCGTATCCGCTGCCCGCCTCCGTCGGCGACGTGCTGGAGGAAAGCGTGCGGAATCTGAACGCGTTGTATCCCGCCGCGCCGGGCGAGCATCTGCGTCAAGTGCGCAAGCTGGCCGCGGCTCTGTTCGAACGGCTGGCCGGCTCGTCACCGCTGCCGGAGGAAAGCCGCAGGCTGCTGGAGACCGCCGTCAGCCTGTCCCGGATCGGCGCGACGATCGACTATAACGACTGCGCCGATCATACCTTCTACATGCTTCTTCATACCCATTGGAACGGCTTGTCCCATCGCGAGACCATTCTGACCGCGGCGATCGCCTCGTACCGAAGCTCCAGCTCATCCAGGAGAAAGCTGTCGCCCTATCAATCCTTGCTTCTGGACGACGACCAGGAGACGGTCGTCAGGCTGGGAACGCTGCTGCTGCTCGCCTCGGCGCTGGACCGCAGCGAGTCCCAGGCGATCTCCGCGCTCGGGATCGCCGTCGAAGACAAGAAGCTCCGGCTGCTCGCCGAGTCCGAGGACCCTCTGCCGGTCGAGCGGATGGAAGTCGCCAACATGGCCAAGGAATTCAAGAAAGTATGGGGCATGACTCCCGAATTGCAAGTTGTCCGGACGAACGCCGCCGCTTCCGCGGACCGTCTATGAGTCGAACGCCGCTGCGACCGATTTCCACAGCGGAATGTCCGCCGCTTCGAACTGGCTGCGAAGCGGCGCCAGTTCGTTCGTCACCCGGGCGTACGAGCCCGTCGGTTGAAGCTCTCTCGCCTTGATGTTGTCGGCCAAGTTCATCTGCAGCACGTTCATCAGCATCAGGCGAAGCCCCTTGTCGTACACCGGACACATCAGCTCGACCCTGCGGTTCAAATTCCGGGTCATCCAGTCCGCGCTGGAAATGTACACTTCCTCGTTGCCTCCGGCAGACACCGCGAGTATTCTCGCATGCTCGAGATAGCGATCGACGATGCTGACGACCCGGATGTTCTCGCTCAGCTCCGGAACGCCGGGGCGCAGGCAGCACACCCCTCTGACGATCAGATCGATATTAACCCCCGCCCGGGACGCCTCGTACAGCTTGTCGATCATCGACTGGTTCGACAGCGAGTTCATCTTCGCCACGATCCGCGCGGTTTTGCCCGCTTGGGCGTTGGCGATCTCCCGGTCGATCAGCTCGAACAGCTTCGGCTTCAGGCCGACCGGCGCCACGGCGAAAGCCGACCACAGATGAGGCGCCGAATACCCCGTCATTTCGTTGAACAGCGCGGTCGCGTCCGCTCCGATGGCCGGATGGCTCGTGAACAATCCCGCGTCGGTATAAAAGCGCGCCGTGCTCTCGTTGTAGTTCCCCGTCCCCACATGCACGTATCTTCTGAGCGCTACGTCTTCCTTGCGCACGACGAGCGTGATTTTCGCATGCGTTTTTAATCCGACCAGACCGTACACGACGTGGCATCCCGATTTCTCGAGCTGACGCGCCCAGGCGATGTTGCGCGCTTCGTCGAATCTCGCCTTGATCTCCACGACGACCGTCACCTGCTTGCCGGATTCGGCCGCGCTCGACAGCGCCTGAATGAGCACGGAGTTGACGTTGACCCTGTACAGCGTCATCTTGATTGCAAGCACGTCGGGATCGGCCGCCGCTTGCAGCACGAAATCGTTAACGATCTCGAACGATTCGTACGGATGATAGACGAGCACGTCCCTCTCCCGGAGCACGGACAGAATGTCGTCAGTCTCGTCGAACTCCTCGGGATACACCGGCTCGTACTTCGGATACCGGAGATGATCGTAATTCGGGAGGGCCGCGGCGAATTTGGACAGGAAGCCCAAGTCCAGCGGCCCGTCGATCTCGTCGATAAACTCGTCGGACAGCTCCAGCTCGTCCTTCAGCAGATCGAGCGCTTCCGAATGAATGCCTTTCTCGACCTCGAGCCTTACCGGCAATCCTCTCTGGCGGCGGCGCAGCTCCTTCTCGATCTCCTGCAGCAGATCATCTGCGCCCTCCTCATTAGGCGTCAAGTCGGAATTGCGCGTCGCGCGGAAAGCATGCACCGCTACGACGCGGTATCCGCTGAACAGCAAGCCGATATGCTCCTTGATCAAATCCTCAAGCAGCAGATAGACGAGCTTTCGGCTGTTTCTTCTTCCGGGCACGAGAACCGTTCGGGCCAGAATCGAAGGCACCTGAACGATCGCGCAGTACGTCTCCTCCTCGTCTTCCGGCGTTCCCGCATGCTCCCTCTTCAGAACGACGGCCAAATACTGCTCCTTGCTATGAACGAGAGGAAACGGACGACTCTGGTCGACCGCCATCGGAGTCAGTACCGGGTAGACGATCTGTTTGAAATGCTCCGTCAGAATCTGCTGCTGCTCCTGATGCAAGTCCGCGTACGAGGCCAGCGACACGCCTTCCTTGGCCAGCAGCCTGAGCAGATCGCGATACGTCCGGTACTGTTCGCGCACCATCCGTATACTCCGTTTCATCAGCCGTTTGAGCAATCCTTGGGGCGTGTAGCCGGTAAAATCCGTTTTCGAGTAGCCGGCTTTGCTCTGAGCTTGTAATCCCGCGACCCTGACGCTCATAAACTCATCTAGGTTGCTCTGCACGATGGACAGAAACTGGAATCGCTCCAGAAGGGGAGTGCCCGGATCTTCGGCTTCTTCGAGCACCCTCCTGTTGAATTCCAGCCAGCTTAAATCGCGGTTAATGTATTTCTTGACGCTAGACAATCCGCTTCCCCCTGTTCGAAATGCCAGCGACCAACTGCTGCGCCGACTTGTTTCCTTCATTATGTTGGTCGATTGTAAACTCTAGATCAACGTTGCGTTAGCGGAATGTGAAATGAAATCCGGTTCGAGAAAGAGGCGATCGGCATGGATCGGAAAATCGGAGCCCAGTTGTCCCGTTTGCTGCTCGTGGCCGCGATGTTGACGACGGCGCTGCTGGCGCTGTGGTGGTCGCTGCCCTTCCTGTATCCGTTCCTGCTGGGCTGGCTGCTCGCCTATGCCTTGAACCCGCTGGTCGGCCTCCTCCACGTCAGAGCGCGGCTTCCCAGATGGCTTGCGGTCGGCGTCACGCTGCTCCTGTTCACGTCGGCATTGCTGGCGATCGCGTCCGCCCTCGTCATGCGCCTCGTCGACGAAATCGTAGCGTTGTCCCGCTCGCTGCAGAACCTGGTCGCCTGGGCGGAGAAATCGTTCAACGACTTGCTGGCCAATCCGGAAATTCAGGACGTCATGAGCCGGATCAACGACTTCTACCTGCACAATCCCGGCTACAAGGATACGATCAACAACAGCCTCTCCAATACCGCGCAAGCGATTACGAATACGGGAACCGGGCTGATCAGCCTGTTCTTCGGCGGCATCGTCCGCATTTTGTACTCGCTGCCCGCGGTCATGACGATCGCCATCGTCGTGCTGCTCGCCTCGTTCTTCATCGGCAAGGATTGGAACCGCTACGGAACTCGCATTCAGCTGTGGTTTCCCCGGGCGCTCGTCCGAAAAATCGGCGCAGTATGGAGAGACCTGCGCTTCGCCCTGTTCGGATACGTGCGGGCGCAGCTCATCATGATCTCCATTACGGCCGTCGTCATCATTATCGGGTTATGGCTGATCGGGGTTAAAAACGCGCTGGCGATCGGCCTCCTTATCGGATTCGTCGATCTGCTCCCGTACTTGGGCGTCGGCGCCGCGATGATCCCCTGGATCGCCTACGAGTTTCTGACCGGGAACTGGACGCTCGGGACGGGGCTGTCGGCGCTGTACGGCATTATCCTCGTCGCCCGCCAGATCATCGAGCCCAAAGTGCTCGCCTCCAGCGTCGGATTGGACCCGCTGCCTACGCTGATCGCGATGTTCGCGGGTCTGAAGCTGTTCGGCATATTCGGCCTGATCATCGGGCCGATCGCCGTCGTCATCCTGACCGCCTGCCATCGGGCGAACGTGTTCCGGGATATCGGACGCTATGTGAAATACGGCGGCCGCTAAGCGACAGCCGTATCGTTGTTATGTTTACCAGCGGTCCGGTCCCCGGTTGATCGTGAATCGGCCTCCGCGCACCAGGCGCTCGAGCCAGCGATACATATACAGCCGGTACAGCGGACGGGTAAGCGGGAGCAGCAGCGTCAGTCCGACGATGTCCGAGATAAAGCCCGGAACGATGAGCAGAATGCCCCCGGCCAGCACGCACAGTCCCTCAAGCAAAGTATGTCCCGGCGGCTGGCCGCTCTGCATCTGCTGCTGCGCCTGACGCCACACTTTGCGGCCTTCCGTCTGGATCAAGTAGGCTCCGAGCAAGCTTGTCGCCAGCAGAAGCCCGAACGTCCAGAATCCCCCGATCCAACTTCCCATCATATAAATGCCCCAGATTTCGATCAGAATCGCCAGTACGATAATCGTCAGCAGCTTTCTTGGCAAAGCCGTCACCCTCTCCTTATCCGTCTAGTCCCGCCAATACAGTCATTTTATCATACCAATCGGGAGCTTCGCGCGCGAATCGAACGGGCTTCCATTCCTTGTTCACCCACACATGGCGCGTGGATCCCTTAACGAGAAGCGTGCCGGGCGGCTCCTCTCCTTCATACAGATCGCCCAAACTGTCCGTCAAGTTGCCTCCGAGCACTCTCGATTCGAACCCGACGCGAAGGCTGGTCATCTCGGAGATGCGCGTACAGACGGTTATCCACTCGTCGTAATGCGCCGCCTGTTGGAACGAAGCCTCCAAATGCGTGACCGGGAGCAGCAAACCTCTGGCTTCCAACTCCCGATAGGCAATTCCCGCCCGCCGCACCCATTCCGTCCTGCCGATCTCGAACCAATTCAAATAGTTGACGTGATAGACGACCCCCATCTGGTCCGTCTCCTGATATCTCACTCTTAGCGGATGCAAAAACCATTTGCCCATTTTATCTTCTCCTTCCCGGACTTCCCTATAAAATCGGTTACGTACAATCATCTTCCTTGGTTTCAATGCAAAACAAGCTTTACGGTTTATTTCATAAAAGGGTATCATAGGTACCAGAAAATGTATTCGAAATCGACAATGAAACGAGCGGTGATCTAAAATTAGCCGAAACCGGAAATTAACCACCTTGTTCTATTTGGGCTCTTCTCTGCTTTTTCTTATTTGCGCCTTTTTTATTTTCCTGTTCGAGCCCCATTTTAAGCATTGGGATTCATTCTTTGTCGCGTATAGTTTGATTTCCGTAATTGCTTATGTATTTATCGGAACTTGACTTGATTATAACGATAATCTTCCCGAGTTTTTACGGTCAGTTTCCATCCCCAGCATTATCGGGTTTGTCATTTGGTTCTTTTTGTGCCTTTCCAGCCTCTCGGGCGGAGGCGGAGGGACGCTTGGCAACGGAATCGGATGGATTTTCTACCTTCCGTTCATTTCGCACTCCTTATTCGTTTTTCTGTTCAAACCTGCCGTGGACGGAGGTATCTTTCTTCTCCTCCCCTTCAATTTCCTTCCCATGTTCTTGTTCATGGCCGGAAGAGTGTTCAGTTTGCGGTCAAGCGACGACTCTTCTGTTCAATAGGAACCTCCCGGCAGTCCACGTTCAAGCAAACACGCACCGGTGTTCCCCATTAGCACACCTCTCTTTCATCACATTTGTCGCTATCCCTTTCATTCAGTTCACACCGCACCTGCCCCACCGTCTTTTCACACCCTTTTGCCGGTATCCCTTCCGGTCAGTTTACGCTATACCACGCTTTACAGCTTTTCGCCCCTTTTGCCGATATCCCTTTCAGTCAGTTGCGAATCAGGACAAATAAAGAGAAAAATCAACCAAATTGTAGCTTTAAATGAGAACAAATGTTTGGTATAATGAAAAGGAACATCAGTTCGCTATACGCGAAAGGGAGAGGAGAGGAGATTCGTATGAGCCTTAAAGAAGCCGCGGAGAAATTCCAAAAATTCTGTTCCGTCTTTAAAGAGGAAGCGGATTGTTTCCCTGTTCTGTTCGAGTTGAAGTGGCCCGACGGCTTTCGCTGTCCGCGCTGCAACCACCCGCTTTTCTATCTCATTTCCACCCGTCGGATTCCGCTCTACGAATGCCGCTCCTGCCATACGCAAACTTCCTTGATCGCCGGCACCATTATGGAGGGCAGCCGTACGCCTCTTCATCGTTGGTTCCAGGCCGTTTTTCTGCATGCCCAGCCCCGCTGCGTGAATGCCCGCCAGCTCTCCGAAGCGATCCATGTCACCTACAAAACGGCCTGGTTGATCTGTCACAAAATTCGCCGCGCCATGGCTGCGAGAGAATCGAATCGGCTGCTCTCGGGCATTGTTCGCGTTTCGGATTCCGTCTATTGCAAACGGATGGTTCCTTCCTTCGACTGGCATCAACAAGAACAGCCTCTGCTGATCGGCGCTTCGGATGCGAGCGACGGCACTCCAAACACGATCGTGATTAAACTGCAATCCAAAGCCCGGTTAAAAGACAAGTACGACTGCCCGGATACGGCACCTTTTATTCGCGCTCATGTTCATCCTGACGATGTGAAAAACGTGATCGTAACCCGAAAGTACGGACGGGATATGAATAAAAAGCTCGTGTGGATGGGGTACGATGTGACTTGGTGGATTGGCCGAACGTTTCTAGGCATCGGTCCTAAGCACCTGCAGGCGTATCTTGATCAATTTTGCTATTATTACAATCGCGGCCGCTCCACCCTCTACGTTCAATTACTCGCGGATTGCATCCATTCTTCTAGAATCACCTACCCGGAGCTCACTAAGACTGCCGACGGTTCCCGCTCTAACAGATTAACTCGAGCCGCACGGCAACAATCGCTTAAACTTGGGTAATCCTCCTCTCTATTCTTTGTATTTGTAAACAGCTTCCCTTCATTTTAACAAGCCCGATTTCCAACGAATTGGATTTGTACTGAGCGACGGGGATACTCTCAAGGGCGAATCAGTGTGAAATTCATAAATAGCACGAAATGCAACAACTGACCGAACGGGATAGTCTCTTCGCTAATGTCGGTTGATCAGGTTTCTGAGCTAACGGGATACCGGCAAAAGGAGAATAAGCGATATATCGATCTCGGATGAGAAATAGTCCATCCTGAACCAACGGGAGATCGGAAAAAGGGGAGAAAACGAAAGATGAGACCGGTCGAGATAGAACGAACTGACGGAAGGGGATAGCGACAAAAGGGAGAAAAAGCGATAGGTCGAGGCAACGCGAACTGACTAGAACTGACTTAGACGGGATACCGATAAAAAGGCGCGACTCGGAAAGGATCATACTTAAGGCGCACGACTTCCCTGACTCAACGGGATACCGAGAAAAGCGGGGAAAAGGAGCTTCTATCGGCGGGGGAAGTTCCGATGATTCGTGGCATTGAAAAATCCGATGATCCATGGCAAATAACGAAAATGAAGGCGCTACGAATAATAGATGCCATGATGCCGTTGGCAGCTCATTGAGAGGGCTAGATCGAAACTTGGCAGGTCCTAAAGAAAACGCTTGTCAAATGAACGGACTTGTATGTAGAATCAACAAGGAAAATCTCGAAGATCAGACGATTATTTTGGAGGAAAACAGACTATGAGACGCGCAATCGGGGTTCATGAGAGACCCCCCATCGGGCAAAGCTTGACGTTGAGCCTGCAGCATCTGTTCGCGATGTTCGGCTCCACGGTACTTGTCCCGAACCTCCTCGGCGTGGATCCGGCGGTCTGCCTGCTGATGAACGGTATCGGCACGCTGCTGTACCTGTGGATCTGCCAAGGCAAAATCCCCGCCTACCTCGGCTCCAGCTTCGCCTTTATCTCGCCGGCGGGCGCCGTTATCGGCATGTACGCCTCCGAAAGCGACGGCTACGCGGCTGCGCTTGGCGGATTCATCGCGGCTGGGTTGGTATTCACCTTGATCGCGATTTTGATCCAATATGCCGGAACCGGATGGATCAATGTCGTATTCCCTCCGGCGGCCATGGGCGCGATCGTCGCGGTCATCGGCCTGGAGCTGATTCCGGTCGCCGCGCAGATGGCAGGATGGATCGCTCCCCCAGGCGACGCCGAATGGACAATGGACGCGAATACGGTCATTATTTCCGTCGCGACGATGCTGGTGACGATTCTGGGCAACGTGCTGTTCCGCGGCTTCATGCGCATTATTCCGATTTTGATCGGCATCGTCTTCGGCTACGTGCTTGCATATTTGATGGGAGAAATCAAATTCGGATTCCTGGACGAGACGAACTGGTTCGACTCTCCGACGTTCACGGTTCCGGTATTCCATTGGGCGGCTATCTTGACGATCGTACCGGCTGCGCTGGTTGTCGTCGCTGAGCATATCGGCCATCTGATCGTGACCGGCAACATCGTGGAGAAGGACTTATCCAAAGATCCAGGCCTGCACCGTTCGATGCTCGGCAACGGACTATCCACGATGCTGTCCGGTTTCGTCGGGGCGACTCCGAACACGACGTACGGGGAAAACATCGGCGTGCTGGCGATGACCCGCGTCTACTCCACATTCGTCATCGGCGGAGCGGCAGTCATCGCCATCATCCTCAGCTTCCTCGGCAAGTTTTCGGCGCTCGTTGCCAACATTCCGGTCGCGGTCATGGGCGGCATCTCGCTGCTGCTGTTCGGGATCATCGCGGCGTCCGGTTTGCGGATGCTCGTCGAATCCAAGATCGATTACAGCAAACCGACCAACCTGTTCCTGACCACGATCGTACTCGTCACTGGCTTGAGCGGACTCAAGATCAAGTCGGGAGACTTCGAGCTGACCGGTATGGCACTCGCTACGGTCGTCGCCATCGTCTTCAGCCTGCTGTTTAAGCTGTTCGAGTTGACGAGAATGTCCAACGAAAGCGACGACGCGGTAGACACGACGAAACACTAGGCACGTTAAAGTTAGAGGATCGAACCGTCGGAGGGTAATGCGCCCTTTGGCGGTTTTTTCGTGCCGGGCGGCTTGCGGGCGTGAGGACTTGGCAGGCAATGAGGCTTGGCAGGCAATGAGGCTTGGCAGGCAATGAGGCTTGGCAGGCAATGAGGCTTGACGGACGTGATGGCTTGGAGGGCGTGAGGCTTGGCAAGTGGAGGCTTGTGTAGAAGGGCTAATTAGGAGCTGGCGTTAAGGGGAGTGGCGTTATTATTTCGGGTTAGATATTGGAAGGCGAATTATGGTAATGTAGGGATGACAGTATCATCCGTTATTCGGCATTATATGAGCTTATTCGCATTTGCGGGGAGGAAATTGCAGTGAGACTGGACAATATAACCGTGCTCGATTTCGAGACGAGCGGATTGGATCCCGCGCGCGACCGCGTCATCGAGGTTGCGGCCATTCGCTGCTACGGCGGGGAGATCGTCAGCCAATTTCAGACGCTGGTCCGGTTCGAAGGAACGCTGGCTCCGAAAATTACGGAGATCACCGGCCTCACGTCCGCCGATCTCGTTCATGGAATGGATGAGGAGACTTCCTTCCGCATCCTGAACCGGATTATAGGAGACAGCATTATCGTCGCCCACAACGCCTTGTTCGACCTCGGATTTCTGCATCACGCACTGGTGAGATTCGCGAAGCGGTCGTTCAGCAACGATTTTCTCGATACGCTGACGATCGCTCGCGACCGGCATACATACCCTCATAACCTGAAAGACATGTGCGACCGCTACGGAATCGTCCTGGAAGGCGCGCACCGATCGCTCAACGATATTATCGCGTGCTGGAAGCTGCTTGAGAAGATGAACGAGGAGAACAGCGTAAAGCCGTATCTGAATACGCTCGGCTATATGACGAAGTACGGCGTGCCCAAGTGGAGCCCGAAGCAGGCCAATCTGGTGCCTGTCCAGATCAAGTACGCTTGACGCCCCGAAAGAAAGACAAGTGCCCGGAGGCTCCGGCTTACAGGAACCGTCCGGGCGGAAGCCCGAAATGCTGCTTGAACAGCTTGATGAAATAGCTCTTGTTGTCATATCCGAGAGCCAGAGCCGCTTCTTCTACCGTTTTGCCCGCTCCTCCCCCCCAGCAGTTCCTTCGCCTTTTCCGTTTTCGAGCGATTGACGAATTCGATGAAGTTTTCTCCCGTCTACTTCTTGAACAGCCGGCTGAAATAGCTCGGGTTCAAGTGAAGGTGGCAGGACGCGCGAACGGTTGCCGTGTTGGCCATCGAATGCACCCGAATAAGCAAGGATTCTGACCGATTTGATAATATTTTTACTTTCGGAAAAAGGGGAATGTCGAGCGGAGCATAAGAAACGCCTCCGCTCAAACGCGGGGGCGTTGTACGTCGATAAGTTCAGAACATCGCGGCGGGATTCGCCTGAATCGATTCGTAATCCAGTTCGGACGCTTCATCTTCCCCCTCCATCAGCTCCAGAGCGAGCTCGTGATAGGCAAGAGCGTCCTTATCCCGATTCATCAGGAGCAGGAGGGCGATCATCTTCGCATGGAGCCTGCCGCTCAGAGGCAGCAGCTGCGACCATCTCTGCAGCGGATTCAGGGCGATCTCGTAACGCCCTTGTCCGACGTAGGCGTCGACCATCGCTTCGAGCAGCCCGACGAATTCGAGCTCAAGCTCCGCTTGGCGCGGGGCGGCCCATTCGTATCCGCTTCCTGCGAGATAACCTTCCCCGTAGAGCTGCACCGCGCGCATGAGCGGCGTCAGCGAACCGGTCTCGCGAAATCGCCGAAGCTCTTCCTCGTAAGCGATCACGTCGTCGAACGCCACGTCCCAGCGCAAAGCGTAGCTGCCGCCGGCCGTCTTCGACTGTTCGATCGCATTCTCCAGCCCGCACGATTCGAGATCCTTGCGCAGCTGGTAGACGGTCGTATGAAGATTCGCCTGCGTCTTCTCCGCGTCGCGGCCGAACCATAACCCGTCCGTCAGTTGGGCTTTGCCGACGGGTCGGCCTCGGTACGCGTGCAGCAGCGCGAGCAGTTCCCGGCCCTTGGAGTTGCGGAAACGAATGGGCTGGCCGTTCTCGTCTTCGACGCTGAAAGGGCCGAAGCTGCGAACGGACACTCCTTTGCGGGAAACCGTCTCCCGGGCCGATCCGGTCCGCTCACCGCGCCTGGCGGCCCGGCCGAGCGTGCGCTCGAGGTCCTCGGGCATGATCGGTTTCAGCAAATAATCGAGCGCCTCGACCTGGAAAGCTTCCCGGGCGTATTCCTCGTAGGCGGTCAGGAAGGCGATCTGAACCTCGGGACGGATTTCGCGAAGCCGTCGCGCCAGCTCCAGCCCGTGAATGCCGGGCATCTCCATGTCCAGCAGCACGAGATCGATCGGCTCGGGCGCCGTCAACGCATGCTCCAGAAACGCCTGGGCCTTGTCGAACAGTCCGTCTACCCTCACGCCCTCGAACGTCTCCAGCAGCTTTCCCGCTCTTCTGAGCGCGGGCAGCTCGTCGTCGACCGCGATTACCCTGATCATGTCGAACCTCCTTCCAGCCAAGCTATCTCCGATTCGATTCTATCATTCCCGCTGCCGCCAATCCAATAGATCCATAAGAACTCGAGACGTCTTCCCCACGGGTCGCTCTGCCGAGCGAATCGAAGACGCCCGAGCTTTTCCCTATCGGTGGTTCTTTCCATGCGTCTGCCTGTCGAATCGGCCGCAAAAGCTGACGAAAGAGTCATAGCTTGTCGAGTACTCATGAAATGGGCCGTAAGGGGTATCGTAACTGCGGAATCGCTTGGCGATTTTCCCGTAGAGCCGGTTCGTATATGCATTGCCGGCCGCAGTCGGCAGCCGGACCTCCTTGACCTCCGGCCCTGCGTCCCGGATTTGCTCCGCCAGCACCTGCAGGCCTCTCACGAAGGTCCGGTTGCCCTGAAACTCTTCCAAAAAATAAGCGTTGGCCAGAACGGCGATTTCTTTATGGCTGTACTTCTCTTCCGACAGGCCGAGCACGAAGCCTCCGATGCCGATTACTTGCCCCGCGTCATCCGTCAAAATCGCTCCCCTTCCGTGCAAGGCATAGCTTTTGACGTCCATAAGCGCGTTGATCACCGGATATCCCGGAATAATGCGCTCCCGATGCTCCAGATAAAAATCCGTAAATCGGGACCATTCCGGTTTGCCGGAACAGATTTCGAATTTCACCATTTCGAACGCCCCCGTCTCTATGCCATCAATTTCTATCTTGCATAACCACTAAATTTCTATCTTGCATATCCGTCATCGATGCATTATATTACTATTTAATCCATTATAAGGAGGTGTATTAGAATGGGTGCACCTGCATGCAATGCGCCAATGGCTGCGACTGTCGAGCGCGACGATGCCAAAACGTAATTGGACTATCTGCATCCGTATTCCGAATGGCCGGCGGCAACGCCGGCCATTTCGGCCACAAGGATGCCGATGGCGTTTTGGCCTTGCGTGTCAGCTCTAAGTTCGAAAACGTTCGGTAAATTCCAGCACGCGCTCCGGTGTCGTCGCGTAGAAATCCAGTTGACCGCAAGGCTGCTCCGACATATACTGCCATTGCGCGAATTTGCCGTATAGCCTCCTGCTCTCCTTGGCGACAGGCGCAAAGAAGACGACCTCACGGACGCCTGCCGCCAGCTCCAGCCAGTGTTCGGCAGCCATACTCATCGCCTGAAGCAGCGGCCTGCCACGCCTTAACCTCCGCTCGAAAAATAACAGGTGCACCTCGACTCTCGAACGATCCGCGTAGCTGTCCTCCATCGTCCCGAGCGTATAGGCCAATGCCGCCACAACGCGGCCGCTGTCGTCGCGGCCGATCATAAAGCCGTTATCCTCCATCGGATAGATCAACGAGGACATGACGGTAACCCAGCTGTAGGGAACCCCAAGCTCCTCTGCGTTCCTGCATAGCAGCCTCGCGCCCAGTTCCTTATCCCTTTCGTTCGCCGCGACCGACCATCGGATCATTGGGCAGCGCTCCTCTCGTTTCGTAGTTTCAGCGACGCTTCCAAGGAACGGCGAATAGACGGATAACGGGAAGTTATCGCATCGAAATCGGGTCGCGACAACGCCAGGCATAGGCTGGGCGTTAGAGCAATGACGCTTGCCGTCCGCGGAACGTTGCGAAGCAGCGCGATCTCGCCGAAGTGGTCTCCGTCTTCGAGAACGGCAAGCCGTCCGTGTTCCCCCGTACCCGTCTCTGCAACGACCTCTACTTTCCCGCGAGCGATCAGATAAAATTTATCGCCCTTCTCTCCTTGCGCGACTGCGCGCTCGCCCGCTTCGAATCTCTCCGCGACGAATAATCCGGCGATCTCTCGAAGCGTGGACGGCTCCAGCCCCTCTAAGAACGGGAGCAGGGCAAGCCGATCGGTTTCTACCCGGGCGCTGTCCCCTTTTCCGAAAAGAATGAAGCCTTGTTGCTTGTCCCACATTCGGCGATAGAGTCCTCCCCGCGCCCTCAATTCCTCATGGGAGCCGGACTCCGCCATCCTGCCTCCGTCCAGGACGATAATCCTGTCGGACAGGGCCGCATGCGCGAGCCGGTGCGTCACCGATACGACTGCCCTGTCTTTGGCCAGAGATCGCACGGTTTCGTAGACGGCCCGTTCCGTCTCGGGGTCGAGCGCCGATGTCGCCTCGTCCAGGAAAAGCACCCTCGGGTTCCGTACGAGCGCGCGCGCAAGCGCGATCCGTTGCCGCTGTCCTCCGGACAGATTGCTCCCCTGATTGAGGATCACCGTATCGTATCCATCGGCAAAGCAAATCACTTCTTCATGAATGCCGGCCGCGCGCGCAGCCTCCTCCACCTCGCGATCCTCTGCGTCCGGCTTGCCCATGCGGATGTTGTCTCGTATCGTGCCGCCGAGCAATATCGAATCCTGGAAAACGACGCCGACCTGCCGGAGCAGCGAACCGTAAGCGAACTCCCGAATATCATGTCCGTCATAGAGCACGGCTCCTTCCGACGGATCCTCGAACCGGAGCAACAATTGCAGCACGGTGCTTTTGCCCGATCCGCTGGCTCCTACGATAGACGTATAGCCGGTCGCTGGAAGGGTCAAATTCAAATGCCTAAGCACCTTCTGCCCGGGGACGTACTCGAACGAGACTTTTCGGAATTCAAGTTCCCGGCTGATTGCCGGAAGCTCGCGGGTTCCGTTCTCCTTCACGTCGGGTTGCCAGTCCAGCACCTCCTGGTAGCGCCGGAGGCTCGTTCTTGCCGTCAAAATATGGGGCAGCAGCGCAGCTACGCCGAACAGCGATTGTCCAACCGTGATAAAAACGGAATTAAACGTGATGAAGCTGCCAATCGACAACGCGCCGTTCGAAGCGAAATAGCTCCCAACGGCAAAAATCGTCGTCGTCAGCACCGCGACGCCAAGATTAGGCAGCCGGTTCAAATTCGCGTTGACGAAGCTTCTTTTCACGCCGATCGACAGCATGATCCGAAGGAGATCCTCGACCCGCGTCCGCATCTCGGACCTCAGATCGAATCCGCGAATAACCTGGTAGCTCTTGATGTTCTCGTCAATCGCTTCCATAAATCTGTCCAATTGCCCGGTGTAGGCTCCGTTAAGCTCCCGGGAGCGGGATTTAAGCAGACGATAAGGCAGAAATACGAGCGCGGAACCGACAACGGCGATCAGAGTCAATCTCCACTCCAGCGTCCATAAAATTGCGATTCCGAGCGGAACGCTCAGAATGGAGATCAGGCCGGAGGAGACCGTCAACTGCACCGCGGCCTGAATGTTGGGAACGTCTTCCGTATATCGCGCCATCAGATCGCCGCCCCGGAACCGTGCATAGAAACGGTGCGACTGCATTTGCATCTGTTTGAACAGCTTGATCCGATAGTCGAACACGAGCTTGCTGCTCAGCTTCGCCTTGGCATAATCGGAGGCAACTCCCGCGATCATGCTGCAAATCCCCAGCGCCAGCAGCGAACCGATAATGATGCTCAGCATGGAGGCATCGCGAGGAATCAGCGCGAGATCGATCAAGTATTTGTAGCTAACCGAGAACAAATAGTGGGAGGCAAGCTCGAAGAGCGCCCCTGCTGCGATCAGCAAAAACAAGCCGGGAGAAGTGCGAACCGATCGGATAATGGTTTTGAAAAACATCCATTCGCCCTCCTTCCCGGACAGGTTCGACTCTATCGCTGCCATTCCAATAGATTCAGCAGAACCGCGACCGCCTCCGCGCGGGTCGTCTTGCCCTGCGCATCGAAGACGCCGGAGCCTTTCCCCTGGATCAGCCCCGCGCCCTGCACGGCGTTAACGGCGGCTTTCGCCCATTGCGGAATCTGCTTGTCGTCCGCAAAACGGGTCGCGGCCAACGGTTCGAGCGTCTCGCCCATCGCGCTTGCGATCATGGCGGCCATCTCCGCCCGCGTAATCTCAGCATTCGGACGGAAGGTGCCGTCCTTGTACCCCTTCAAAATGCCCGCTTGCGCCGCCAGTACGACCGACTGCCGCGCCCATGCCCCGATTTTCTCGGAATCGGAAAACTCCGGCGGCGCATCCTCCGTGCCCTGCAGCTTCAGCGCTTGGGTCAGAAGCACGGCGAATTCGGCGCGGGTGACCGTGCGATTCGGCTTAAACGTTCCGTCCGCGTAGCCTGCGGCGATGCCCGCGGCAACCGCCGTCCTGATCTTCGCCTCCGCCCAGTGTCCCGCGATATCGCTGAACGGCGGAACGGGCTTCGTGACCGGGTTCGGCTCGCCGCCTCGATCGACCGCCAAGACGGCGACCGGCAGCAATCGCAGAACCTCGACGGAGATCCGGCTGCCGGTCACTTTCCCGCCCTTAAGCTCCGTCCATGCATCTGTCGCTTCATCGTAGACGAATGCCGCGGCTTCTTGACCGACCTTCAGCTTGGCCGGATCGAAGGAGATCGAGAGCGTAGCCGGCTTAAGCAAAGCCGCGGCCGGATCGCTCGCGATCCATAGCACCGGGCCGAGCGGCACGCTGCCGGATGGCAGACGCGCTCCTTGCTTCTCGGTAATGGCGATTTTCAGCTCCTGTTCCGAGGCGCCCGACGGAACCGTAATCGTTATCGCGCCGTTCAAGCTCACTTCGCCCTCCCGGCGAGCCGGGATCGTGATATGACCGTTATCGGAAACGGCGTCGCCGGCCGGCGGCAACGCCGGACCTCCTCCGCTTCCGCCGCTTGACGCCCGGTAAACGGTGACGACGTAGGTCTTCTTCGTTCCGTCCTGCGCCGTTACTTCGACGGTGATCGGATTCGAACCGACCGTCAGCGGAATTTCCGCGCCGGGTTGTCCGCTCGACACGGGGTGTCCGTTGACGGTAATCAAAGCCAACGGATCGGAGGCGTCAGCGGTAACGGCAAGGCTCGATACGCCGTTCGGCACATTGGCCGAATAAGCCGTCGTTCCCGGAACGAAGGCCGGAGAGAGCGCTCCGGCGGACAAAGCCAGTCCGCTTAAATCGGCAACGTTGCCGGCCTCGCGGATCACGTTGACGATGTACGCGTTAACCGTACCGTCCTGCGCGGTCACCCCTATGCGGATCGGATTAGAGCCTGTCGGAAGATCGGAAGCTTGATAGCGGTAGACCGCACCGGCGACCGATTGATAGACGGCTCCCGTGACGGAGACGGACTGGGTCGGATCGGCCTGGGAGAACGAAAGGCCGATGCCGGTCGTCGCATAGTCCAAGCGGACTTCGTAATTCAGAATCGACGGCGAGAACGCCGGTACCTGAACGGACGAATCTACCGACAGAAGAGAAAGCAGCGCGTTGTTGCTTAGCCACTGCGCATACAACGTCAGCGCGCCGTCGCCCATCGGGAACGTTTCGCCCGGCCGATAAGCGGTTCCGCTTCCGTCCGCCGCCGCGTTCCAGCCCGCGAACGTATAGCCCGGTTTATCCAACCCGCCTGTGTTATCCGGCACGAGAATGCCTGTGCCATAATCGTAGACGCCTCCGGCAGGGACGCTCCCCGCCGTGCTGCCGTTGCCGTCATAGGAAATCGAATAGCTGTTGACCGTCCACTGCGCGTAGAGCGTCACGCCTTCCGTCCCAATGGTCAGCGAATCGCCGGCGGCATAGACCGTTCCGCTTCCGTCCGCCGCCGTGTTCCAGTCGGCAAACGTATGCCCCGGCTTCGTCAATCCGCCTTCGTTGCCCGGCAGCGTAACCTGTTCGTTGTAATCGTAGACGCCAGCGGCCGGCACGCTGCCGCCGGTGCTGCCGTTGCCGTCGTAGGCCAGCGTATAGCTGTTGATGTCCCATTTGGCGTACAGCGTCAGGTCGCCTGCGCCGATCGGCGTCCCGAACGCGTACGGCGTTTGCATGCTCTCGTCGGAGTACCAGCCCGCGAACGTATGGCCCGGCTTCACCGGTTCGGCCGGTTCGGGGACGATCTGACCGAAGACGACGGACTGTTCCGTCACCAATGATCCGCCGTTGCTCTCGAAGCTCGCCAGGTAGCTGTTGATCGTCCATTTCGCGTACAACGTAAGGTCCTCCGCGCCGATCGGCGTTTCGAACGCATATGGCGTCTGCAAGCTTTCATCGGAATGCCAGCCCCTGAACGTATGGCCCGCTTTGGTCGGTTCGACGGGTACGGCAGCAGGATGGCCGTATACCACGATCTGATCGTCCACCTCCGAGCCGCCGTTGCTCTCAAAGCTAACCGCATAGCTGTTCGCCGTCCATTGCGCGTACAGCGTCACGTCTTCCGCACCGAGAGGAAAAACGTTCTGTGCGGCGTACCCCGCACCGCTCCCGTCCGCCTTCGTATTCCACCCCGCGAACGTATGCCCCGTCTTGAAGAGGCTGCCCGTATTGCCGTTCACCGTCACGTTCGTACCGTACGGGAACGCGCCTCCGGCCGGGACGGTTCCGCCGTCGCTGCCGTTGCCGTCGTACGAAACCTCGTAATCGTTAACGCTCCATTGGGCGTACAACGTTACCCCTTCCGTTCCCATCGTGAACGTATTCGCTTCGTTATAACTTGTGCCGGTTCCGTCCGCCTTCGTATTCCACCCCGCGAACGTATGCCCCGTCTTGACTAACCCCCCGCTATTGCCGGACACCGCGACCACTGTTCCGTAATCGCGGCTGCCGCCCGCTGGAACTTCGCCGCCTGTATGGCCGTTGCCGTCGTATGCGACCGGGTAGTTGTCCGCCGCCCATTTTGCAAAGAACGTAACGCTTCCCGCTCCCATCGTGTACGCGTCCCCTGCCGCGTAATTCGCCCCGGAGCCGTTAGCAGCCGTGTTCCAACCTGTGAACGAATGACCGGTTCTAACCAAGCCGCCCGTATTCCCTTGGACCATCACGGTGGCGCCGTATACCGCGCTGCCCCCGGGAGGAACGCTCCCTCCCGTATGACCGTTGCCTGCGTAATCGACCGAATACGGGATGGGAATCCATTGCGCGTAAAGCGTCACGTCGGCCGCGCCAACCGTTACCGGATAGCCCGCAGAGTAGCTTGTCCCGCTTCCGTTCTGAGCCGTATTCCATCCTCCGAACACGTGGCCTGTTCTGACCAGCCCCCCGACGTTCCCCCGCACCTCTGCGACGCTGCCGGAATCGTAGACGCTTCCGTCAACCGGCACGCTGCCGCCCGTATGACCGTTCCCGTGATAGACGACCTTATACCCCGTTGCCATTTTCATAACCGTCATCCTGTTGGAATTTGCCCCATCCTTAAAGGCGACGTAAGGCGTGCCGTTATCGATAAATAACGAGGTGTATTCGTAAGAATTGCCTAGGTTGGGATTTGCGCCTATTCCGGCGTTCCCTGCCGCCTCCCAGCCGCTCCCGTTAAATCTCATGACCGTGACCCTGCCGCCGTTCCCGTCATCGACATAGGCGACATAAGGGATGCCGTTACTCACCTTCAACGAGGTGTTCTTAGCCTGGCCTGCCGAAAATCCGGCATTCCCCACCGTCTCCCAGACGCTTCCGTTATACTTCGACACGGTCGCCTTAAAATCATGATAGTTATCCTTATAAGCGATATAAGGAACTCCATTGTCGACATACAAAGAGGGATACTCGGCCGAATATGGCGTAAATCCGGCTTCGCCTACAGGCTGCCAGCCGCTTCCGTCGAACTTCATCACCGTGATCCCGAAACCGTTCGCCGCATCCCGATATGCGACATAAGGAATTCCGTTATTGACGTGAAGCGAGGTGTCGTATACCCGCCCGGCCGAAAAGCCGGCGCTCCCTACCGTTTCCCAGCTGCTTCCGTTGAATTTCATCACCGTAGCTTTGTAGGAATTGGCAAAATCCTCATAGGCGACATAAAGAGTCCCATGATCCATATAAAGCGACAGGTATTCGGCGCTCCCTGCCGAAAATCCGGCGTTTCCCACCGTCTCCCAACTGCTTCCGTTGTACATTCTGACCGTCGCCTTATAGCCGACCTCATCATCGGCAAAGGCGACATAAGGATTGCCGCCGTATACGGCCAACGAGGTGAAAAAGCCTTCTTTGATTGAAGGGCCGGAACTGCCCAGCATTTCCCATTCTGTGCCGTTAAATTTCTTCACTTTGGCCTTATACCCGTGCCCATAATCCGTGTAAGCGACATACGGAGTGCCATTGTCTACGAACAACGAGGTATAAATGGCAATGCCTTCCGATATCCCGGCATGGCCAATCGTCTTCCAGCTTTCTACGGCGGCATGCGCGCGGTGTTCCGTTGTCGCAAGCATTCCCGGAATGCTGCCTGTCGCGATGGCGAGAGCGAGTAGGGTCATCCTTATTTTTCTCCAAATTTTACTCATCATCGTCCTCCGTTATTTGAACTGGTATCGCTAACTCAATAACTGATATCCGACCAGCAGGATCCACAGCATCGGAATCAAGTTGAGGATAATGGCCGCGCGCCGTCGCTTGGTCCTGAATTGCCAGGCGAAGATCGAGCAGACGATAACCATGATCGGGTACAGAGTTACGAAACCGGTAATCGCCAGACTAAACCAGTTGATGCCGTTGGCGAAGCCCATCAGCGTAAGTCCCCAGATTGTAAACCAGGGCAGCAGGCACAGCGCGTACACCGTTTGACAGGACACCAGAAATACTTTCATGGGTTTTTCCTCGCTTTCAGCGAATTTAGACGGATCATGAATTCGAGACAGCATAAAACGCGACGGCTTCTAAACCGAGTCGCCTTGTCCGCCGATTCCGGGTCGTCCTCGTTTCGGAAAACTTTTCTTCTCTCAGATTATAGCGACACTCTGCTTTCAGACTGAAAAGAAAGCGCTTCCTGTCAGGTTTTCGCCAAAAAAGGTTGGTCAGATGCAAAAAAAGAGAAGAGACGGCCTCCCTTTCGAGGAAACCTCTCTTCTCTCCCGTGCTTCATTATTCGCCATCGTTGGCGTTTGCCGCAGGCACCGTTATCGTCACCCGCGTTCCTTGTCCGGGCGCGCTGTCCACATCGAGTCCCTGTCCGAATTGCCGAAGCAGGCGCTGGTGGATGTTACGCAGTCCCACGCCTCCCGCTTCCTCGCGTTCATTCGAGAGGAGCGCCTGGGCCGGCAGAGACATTCCCGGGCCGTCGTCCGCGACGATAATGACGGCGGCGCCGCCTTGCGAAAGGACGGACACCGTCACGACGCCTCCATCCTCCTTCTTCGTTACGCCGTGTCGCACCGCGTTTTCCACCAAAGGCTGGATCGTCAGAGGCGGTAGCAGGCAATCCGCGCTGCCGTCGGCCTCGAAGCGTACGCGCAGCCGGTCTCCGAACCTGGCCCTTTCGATTTTCAGATAGGCCTCCGCCAGGTCCAATTCCTTCCGAAGCGGAACGAGCCGTTCCTTGTTTCTGAAATCAAAGCTGCCGCGCAAATACCGGCTAAGATACAGCAGCAAATCATGGGCGGTACCCGGTTCTTCGAGCGAAAGGGATATGATCGTATTCAGAGCGTTAAACAAAAAATGCGGTTTGATCTGCGCCTGCAGGAAGGCCATCTCCGAACGGACCGCTTCCTCCGCCGAACGCTTCATCTCCAGCAAAGTACGGGCACGGGCTCTTAAATCGTACGCATGAAACGGCTTGGTCACGTAATCGTTCGCTCCGGCCTCGAAGCCGTGCATGACGTCCTCGGGCTCGCTTCTCACCGTGGTGAGCAGAACCGGCAAATCCGACAGCGCATGCTGCTCGCGAATTCTCCGGCAAGTCTCGTACCCGGACATGCCCGGCATCATGACGTCTAGAATGACCAGCCCGATCCGGCTTCTTTGCTTCGCCAGCGCCTCCAGCGCCTCCGCTCCCCCGGAAGCCGTTACGATCTCGTAAGGCTCGTCCGCGAATACGGCCCTCAGCACGACGAGGTTAACAGGGTCATCGTCCACGGCCAGTATCGCGAGCTCCCTCGGCGCGGCGGCGTTGTCGGACGATAGAGCCGCCGCGGCTTCCAGCCGGCTTTGGCGGATTCCGTATCTCTCCGCGCCGTCCGCTTCCGGCAGCGAGCGGATCTCGGACCGTTCCGGAGACTTGACCGGGCTGACGGGAAGCGTGAACGTGAAGACGGAGCCCCTGCCCGGCTCGGAGTCGACCGTAATCTCTCCCCCGTGCAGCTCAACCAGGCGGCGGGCGATGCCCAAACCGAGTCCGGTTCCGCCGTATTCACGGGCGACCGACGTGCCCATCTGCTCGAACGTCCGGAAGATCGCCTCGATCTTGTCCTTGGGGATACCGATTCCGGTGTCCGATACGGAGACGGCCACTTTGCCGCCCGCGGACGCCGCAGAGACGACGACTTCCCCTTCGGGCGTGAACTTGATGGCATTGCCGATCAGATTATAGGCGATCTGGAGCAAGCGGCTTTCGTCCGCAACCGCGTTCGGCAGCTCTTCGGGCCACTCCATTCGCAGCGCGACGGGCTTGTCTCCGATATAGTTGCGGAAGATTTCCTGCTGCGAGCCGATGACGGCCCTGACGTCGACCGCCTTCGTCTGCAGCTGAATGCCCCTGTGCTTCAAACGGGACAAGTCCAAAATATCGTTGATCAGATTGGACATCCGACGGGCGACCGAGACGACGACTTCGAGCTGCTCCCGCTGCTGGACGTTCAAAGGTCCCGACTTGCCGTCCTTCAGCGCCGAGGACAGGTTGAGTATGCCGTGAAGCGGCGTCTTCAGCTCGTGGGACGTATTCGCCAGGAATTCGTCCTTCATCCGGTTCAGGTCGATCAATTCCTCCGACAGCGTTCCGATGACGCGATAGGCGTTCGTGAACCGTCTGGCCAGCTCCAGCGCCTCGATAAATACGAGCAGCAGGAAGCCGTAAGGGACGAGCTGCCAGTCTACCCAGATGATCACGCCGTTGCTGTACAATATGTCGTGGAAAGCCGCGGCGACGAAAGCCAGCCAGCCGAGCAGCTGGAGCAAGGCTCCGCTGCGTCCCCTCCACAGCGCCAGCGCGAATCCGTAAATAAAATAGGCCAAGCCGAGCAGCGAGACGACTTTGAAGTAATCAATGAAAGCCGTGAACGTACCGACAGGAAGCAGCAGCGCCGAGGCGGCGAACAATCCGCCGATGCCGGCAAGCGCGCGGACGAGCCGGGAGCTGAACTCCTGCGGGAACAACTCCTTCACGAATAGCGCCGCCATCGCCACTCCGCCGTAATAGGCCAAATACTCCAGCCGGACGATCGTTTCGATGCTCGTTCCGGGAAATACGTCGATCGCGTGCATGCCGCCGACAACCCATAGCCGGGTCGCGCCCAGCAAGCAGCAGAGGCCGAAGTACAGCGTCGACCGGTCCGCCCGGCGCAGCAGAAACACCGCGATCTGATAGAAGCCGAGAAGAGCGCAGCCTCCGAACACCGCCATATCGACAATCGTATTTCTCATGTTCGTTGCGGCTACGCCGCTTTCCGTCCCCAAGGAGAGACTGAACCAGACGCCGCCGGAAGGATAGAGCGCGTTCGCGACTTGAAGCGTCAGCTCGAATTCGCCGGCTTCAGGCTCGAACGCCGCCGTTTGCGGCCGATAAGCGGACACTGCGGCGTTCAAATCCGAGTCCACCTTTCCTGCCTGCGCGATGAGCCGTCCGTCCGCATAGAGCCGGTAGGCCGGCGCGATCGCCGGCACTTGCAAAGCCAGCGGACCGGTATCCCCTCCGGTCAGAACGGTAAGCCGATACGTCGCGTATCCGTGTCCCGGCTTGCCGTTTGATCCCCATTCCCCCGGCACCCGGGCGTAGTCCGCCGGTCCGCCCGGCTCGCCTCCCGCAATCAGTTCGCTCCAATAGAACCGCCATTCGCCGTTCAGCCTCGCCGCTCCGTCTTCGGAAAAATTCCAATCGCGCAAGTCGATCGTCCCGCTCTTCGCCCGCGGCTTGCCTTCTTCGTTCGACAAGCCCGCGAACGGCCAAGCTATCGCGACGGCAAACGCGCACAGCAAGACGGCCAGCCCCGCAACTCTAAAAATCCGGTCTTTCCGCATCCCCGAATTCACCGTCTTTTCGACTCAATATGGATCGTGCGCTACCGATGCTCTTGAATCAGCTCTAGAAACGCCCTGCCGTATTTCTCGTACTTGGCGGCTCCGACGCCCTTCACGCCCCGCATCTCGCGTTCCGTCTCCGGCATCGCCTCGCACATCTCCCGCAGCGTCGCATCGTGGAAAATGACGAACGGCGGCAGTCCTTCGGCATCGGCGATTCTTTTGCGCAGTTGGCGCAAGGCATTGAACAGCTCCGCGTTCGCGACCGGAGCGGACGAGCCGCCTCCGCTTCCGCGCGAGCGGTTGCGCGACGCCGGAGGGGTATCCGGCTCGACCTTCTGGTAGACTTGCGCTTCTCCGCGCATGACCGCGAGCACCGGCTCCATCAGTTGGACGACGGGATAGGCCGTATCCGACATGCGCAGGTAGCCGTCGGCCACAAGCGCGTGAATGAGCTGCACGAGCGGCTTCTCGGCCATATGCTTCAGACGGCCGTAGGACCGGAGACGATCGAAGTTGAATTGCTTGATCTTGGCGTCATTAGCGCCGCGCAGCACCTTTGCCGTCAACGTTACGCCGAAGCGCTGCTTCATCTCGGAGATGCAGGCGAAAATAAACTTCGCTTCCTCGGTCACGTCCTTGCTCTCCCGCGTATCCGTGCAGTTGCCGCACGTGCCGCAGGCTTGTCCGTTCTCTTCGCCGAAATAGCGGACGATCGCCTGCTGCAAGCAGTCGCCCGTATGCGCATACTGAACCATGTCGTTCAGCAGCCGATAATCGTTGCGCTTGCGCTCCTCGTCGGCCTCGCTCTGCTCGATGAAGAACTTCTGCGTCACGACGTCCTGAGCCGAGAACAGCAGCACGCACTCTCCCGGATCGCCGTCCCTTCCCGCACGCCCGGCTTCCTGGTAATAGGCTTCGAGATTTTTCGGCATGTTGTTGTGAATAACGTACCTGACGTTGGACTTGTCGATACCCATGCCGAAGGCGTTCGTGGCGACGATGATCTGCAGGTCGTCCCGTTGAAAAGCTTCCTGCGTCTCGCCCCGCTCTTCCTCGCTTAAGCCAGCGTGATATTTTCCGACGGAAACGCCGAGGCCGCGCACGAACGAATAGACGCTCTCCACTTCGCGGCGCGTGGAGGCATAAATGATGCCCGCTTGATCCGAATGCTCTCTTATATATCTCTCTACGAAATCCCGTTTGTCCGCGCCGCGGACGACCGACATCGCGAGATTGCTTCGCGCGTAGCCGGTCGTCACCCGAGCCGGATCGCGCAGCTTCAGCCGCTCCACGATGTCGTCCTTGACGACGTCGGTCGCGGTTGCCGTGAACGCAGCCATGACCGGGCGCGGTTCGATATCCTGCAGCACGCGGACGATCGTCATGTAGCTAGGCCGGAAATCGTGCCCCCATTGCGAGACGCAGTGGGCCTCGTCCACCGCGATCAGCGGCACTTCGAGGCGGCGGATCATCGCGCGGAACTGCTCAGACTCGAGCCGCTCGGGCGCGATATAGAGCAGCTTGTAGTGACCGGCCGCCACGTCTCTCATTCTCTCGCTCGTCTCCCGCGCGGAGAGAGAGCTGTTAATATAGGTCGCCTCGATGCCCGCCGCGTTCAGCGAATCTACTTGATCCTTCATCAGTGAGATGAGCGGAGAGACGACGATCGTCACGCCGTCCAGCAGCAGGGCCGGAATTTGGTAGCAGATCGATTTGCCCGCTCCGGTCGGCATAATGCCGAGCACGTCCCGGCCGTCCAAAATCGCTTCGATCAGCTTCTCCTGCCCGGAGCGAAAGCTGTCGTAGCCGTAATACGTTTTGAGCGCGTCAAGCGCGGCCGCTTTCATCGTTCGTCCCCCTTTGCGGGAAGCCAAGGCGATGCCTCGCCTTCCCAATAGACGTGCAGCACGTGCAAAGCCCTCGTGCATACCGTATAAAGCAGCTTGCGGTCCTTCTCCTGTCCATAACGCTTGGAGGAAGCGTTCCAGACGAGCACGGCGTCGAATTCGATTCCTTTGGCCAAATAAGCCGGCAGTACCGACACGCCCTTCGGCAATTCGGCCGAGCCGCCCGTAACGAGCGTCAGCGGAACGTCGTCCGCCAGCAGCTCCTTCAGCAGTGCCGCCGCGTCCGCGGCCTCGCTCGCCGTCTTCGTGATGACGCCGATCGTCCCATAGCCCCTTGCGAGCAGTTCGCCGATATCCGTCGATGCGCGGTCTCCCAGTTCGCCGGGGTCGGCGCAGGCGATCAGGCGCGGCGGCTCTCCGCTGCGATGAAAGGGAGAAATGTTGACCGCATCCTCCGGCGTCAGAATGCCTTTCGTGAAGTCGACGATCTGCTCGGTCGAGCGATAGCTCGTCGTCAGCCGAAGCACGGACGTCACCTCGGGCGCCATCAGCCTCGTCCAGCCGCCGAAGCCTCCGCTTTCCTGAGACTGCACGTAGATCGCCTGGTTAAAATCTCCCAGTACGGTCATTCGCGCGCGCGGATAGCGGCGGCGCAGGAACGCCGCCTGGAACGGGGAATAGTCCTGCGCTTCGTCGACGAACACGTGCTGAATGTCTCCTTCGACGCGCCGGAAGCCTTCCAACGCTTCCGACAAGTACATGAGCGGCGTCGCGTCCTCATGGTCGATTCGCTTGCGCCCGATCATCTCTTCGATGCGCAGGCTCATCCAATCCCACCCCTGAGGTAGCATTCCGTCCGGAGAACAAGAGGCGAACGCCGGGCGGCTCTCGAACAGCACCGCATAGGTCGCGACGGCATCGATGAAGCGATAGGAGCGCACCGCCTTGGCGATCGGCGCGATCGCCGCCTCGGCCACTTGACGCTTCAGCCTCAGGCTCATCTGCTCCTCGTCGTCGAACACTTCGTCATGGAAGCCGCCGCTGCGGCGAACGTCGACGTACGCGCGCTGGATGTCCTCCTGGTCGACGAGTTCGGCCGCTTCCTCCAGCCATTTCTCGCCCATCTGCGATTCCACCCACGTCTTCAGCCGCTCCAGCAGCCAGCGCTTGACCGTCGCGGCGCGCGTGGCGAAGCCGTCCGACGCCCGCACGGCGTAAAACTGCCCGGAGATCTCCTCGGCGGACGCGATCGTCATATCCCGGAACCGCAGCGTGCGGAATTGGACGCCCTCCTTCTCCAGCCGCTTCAAGTAATTTTCGACCGTAATAAAAAAATGCTCCGATCCTTTGTACTTGACCGACCGCTCGCGGGCATCTCCTTCCGGAGTTCCGTCCAGCCCGTCCAGCGCTTCCGTCTGGGCGAACAGATCCTCGACCTCGAACCGGCGTCCCAGACGGGCTTCGATCAGCTCGCGGAACGTCATCTGGCGCATATTCGCTTCGCCCAGATCGGGAAGCACGCGCGAGATGTAGCCTTTGAACACCGGGTTCGGGGAAAACAAAATGATCTGATCCGGCGTCAGCGAATCGCGGAACCGGTACAGCAAATACGCGATCCGCTGCAGGGCGGCCGAAGTTTTCCCGCTTCCCGCCGCGCCCTGCACGACGAGCAGCTTGTGCCTCTCGTCGCGGATGATGCCGTTCTGCTCCTTCTGGATCGTCGCCACGATGCTCTTCATCGCCGTATCCGAGCCCTCGGACAGCACCGCCTGCAAAATCTCGTCTCCGACCGTCTCCGACGTGTCGAACATATGCTTCATCAGGCCGCCGCGAATGACGAACTGGCGCTTCAGCTCCAGCTCGCCCTCGATCTCTCCGTCCGGAACGCGGTACGCCGCCGGCCCCGGCTCGTGATCGTAGAACAGGCTGGACACCGGTGCCCGCCAATCGTAGACGTAGAACGTCTCCCCGTCTTCGCCGATCAAGGAGGCGCGGCCGATGTAGACGACCTCCGTCTCCCCTCCCCGCTCGGCGAAATCGATGCGCGCGAAATACGGCGAATCGAACTGCTTCGTCAGCCGCTCCACCGCCTCCGAGGCGACGCGATGACTGCGCTCCCGCTCGGCCAGCACTTCGGCCTGCTGCACGATGCTGGTCCACGTCTCGGCGACTTCGGACGAATCCGAGAAGTTCATCCGCACGTCCTCCCAGAATTCCTGGCGGATGCCGACGACGTCTCCTCGCCTCTCCCCGAGCACGGCAAGCTCCTTGCGCATCCGTCTGCCGACCTGCTCCAGCACGGCCAGCAGCCGTTTTTCTTCCTCTCCCCGGGGGGTTAAGGAACTGTTCTCCATGCTTCTCGACTCCCTGCGCGTAAACTTCGTATTCTTTGTTGTAACATGCGGGGAAGTCAAACGCAACCTCTTCCAGGCGTCCTTACGACGCAAGCAAAACCGCCTTCGGCGTCCTCAGGACGATGAATGCGGTTTGTCGGAGACGATTCAGATAAGGATAGCGGATTTTATACTTGCGCAATCGTCAAAAAAACCGGACAACCCGGCATTTGAGATGCCGGACTGCCCGGTACCGCTATTCCATAAAGCTTCCGTCCGGATGAATACGCCCGTCCGCCGTTCCTGGCCGCTCCTGTCAGTTCACAACAAACCGCAGGAAGTTCTTGAACATCTGCGCTACCTCGGCGCGGCTTGCGTCTCTCTGCGGCATAAATCCGTTGTTGCTGCCGTTCAATACACCCGCCGCTGACAGTTTTCGCACCGCCGTTTCCGCCCACGAATCGATTTGGTTGTCATCGACGAAGTTTGGCAGAGAACGGTTTTCGATAAGGTCATAGCTTTTGAAATTCGCATAGTTCATCAGCATAAGCGCCATTTCCTGACGAGTGATCGCTCGCTCGGGGGCGTATTTCCCATCGCTGACACCGCTCACTATGCCGTTCTCAGCCGCCCACTGCGCAGGAGCGTGATACCATGCGCCGGGAACAACGTCGACGAATTTTCCGGAACCGCTTGGCGCATGGGCGCCTTCCAGTTTCCATAACACCGTTACAAACATCGCTCTGGTCATTCTGTCCTCCGGAGCGAACATCCCGCCGCCGTAACCGGCGAACAGACCATAGTAGTTGGCGTATGCCACTGCATCATAGTACCATGCGCCTTTAGCTATGTCTTTAAATGGGTTTGCCCAAAGCGTGACCGGTTCGTAGCCTACGACAAAATAGCTCTGATGATTGACGGCAAATGTAATCAAGCCCGTGTTCCTGTCATACACCCCGTTCAAATCGGTCAGATTTCCGTTGTCGTCCAAGTACCACGCGCGGACGGCGACAGGATTCTCGTTGGGCTTGAGCGTATACGGAAGGCTGACCATGATCGGAACGTCGATCTTCTTGTCGCCTACGAACAATTCGATGTTGACTACCGTTCCGTAGGCCTTGACTTGCGCCGTCTGCATCCCCTTAAGATCCTTCTTATCCACGATTGCCGCCTTTATCGTGACGGTTCCGCCGACCTTGGTCACGGCGCCTAGGGAAGCCAGCGTTTCCAGCGAGAGAGCGATCGACCCGACGGGAAATTTGACTGCCAAGGCAATCCCGTTCTTGCTCAACGCTTGCACGGCTTCCACGCTTAATACGGCTGTCGTCACTTCTTTTATTCCAGAAAGGTCGAGTGAGACTGCGGAATCCGCGTCGGCGATCAGAGCTTCCATCGCTTGCTTGTCCAGAACCACTGAAACTTCGCCGGTGCTGTCGTTCACCGTTACAGGAAAAGCTGCGGGGCTCCTGCCTCCGCTGTCGGGAACGGTCGTGGGCGGGGTCGTTCCTCCCTCGCTGCCGCCACTGGAAGGAACATAAGTCAGCGTCCCGGTTGCCGCCAGATCGCCGTTTCTGTCATTTACGTACACCGTATAGCTTGAACCTGTTAGCGTGATGTTGTCTGTAGCCGTAAAGCTGCCGCCAGAACTCACTGTGACGTCGGTTATTGTTTTTAGGGAACTGCCGTCAAGCAATCTGATGATGTAGGAACCCGGTGCGAATCCCGTACCCTTATAGGTTATCACGCTGTTTGAGTAGCTCGCCGTTATCGTCGGCGAATTCACGGCCGCTAACGAAAGAGGAACTGCGGCAAAGCACATCGATAATATAATCGCAAGGAGCAATATTGTTTTTTTCATTTCAGATTTTCCTCCTTGGCTATATTATTTAAGCGCCCCGTTATAAGCCTCGATTTTGCCTATAGTGGTTCCGACCAAGTCAGGAGATCCGCTCAAGAGCCACACTTCCACACCGGCATTAGGCTTGGTGTACGTGACGAATATGTCGTCCCTGCCATCGCCTCTTAAAGAAACGATACTGCTCGCAACGGTTTTTACAGCTTGCCCGCCAATAGTTGCCGTCTCTGTAACTTTGGTGAGCAGGAACATACCCGCGGTATTCGAGATATCAGCCGTGTTCACGCTGACAGCGCGCTTATAGCCGATTCCGCCTAGGCTCTCCTGGCCGATTTCAATGTTGAACACAGCATCGGAAGGACCCGTATAACCCTCGTTGATCTGCAGAACGGTAACCGTACCGGAAACTTCATTCGCTACCAGCACCATCGGCCACCCTGTAGGGCTGTCCTCGGCGGAGATGACGCTGATCCCTTCGGCGCCGAGATCATTTACATTGTCATCCATCGTTTTCGAAGGATTGCGGTTGTTAAAGTAATCTACAAATACAGGAGCCGCCGGGTTGGTGATGTCATACATCATCAACCCGCCAATACGTTCCAGGCCGATGAACGTGTAAATTTTGGAACCAACTTGAAGAACCTTTATATCTTCCGGTTCGGGGCCTTTCCGCGGGCTTCTGGCCTCCATGCCGTTAACTCTGTGGTGCGCGTTGAAAATGGTCGGGAGAACTTCAGCCGTAATCCGCTCAAAGTCGGAGCCGCTGTCATAGACACGGGACATGTCGGAAGCCTTCCAGATAGAGAAGGAGCGTCCGCCCATCGTAAAGAGGTCATCCGGCCTGTCTTTCAATACATCGCGTTCCGAGTTGATCAACCACTCGGCGCTGCCTACATTCCCGAGTCCGGGAATAGAACTGCCTTCGTTGATGTCTTTATATCCGGCCCAGTCACTGCGTGATTCTCCCTCGTTGGGGGTCAGTACGTATTGGACGCCGCCGATGTTGACAGTGGCGAGGCCGTCGGGCATATAGACGCCGAACACAGGTTCTTTCTTGATGTTGATGCTTCCGTCGTTTCTGAAATCCAGCTCGTTTCCGGGCTGACTATGATCTTTAAATCCCAGGCCTTTAATCGAAGTGAACGTCTTGGTAGCCATATCAAATGTCGCAACCGCGTTTGCTTCCTGCAGGGAAACATACGCCGTTAAGTTATCCTTGGAGAACGCGATGTACTCCGGTTCCAGATCCACCGAGGGTGCGGTGCCTGCTTTCAGAAGCACAAGGTCGGTCACCAGCTGCGCCCGCGCTTCAGGAGCGTCGTAATTGTCAAAATAAACGGTGGTCAACTTATCGGTCGCAAGGTTTTTAAGGTCGTTAGGATTGTTTGCGCTGCGCAGGTCGACGATCGTGACCGAGCCCTTGGGGTCGACCGACCCAGGTCCAAAATTTCTGCGCTCACCCTCGTTGGCGGTCATCGCATAATTGTTGTCGGGGCTGAAGCCGATCATATCAGGCTGGATTCCGGCCTCGTAATGCGCGATATAGTTGCCGTCGTAATCCAAAAATACGATATAGCCGCTTTTGTCGTAATCCGGGTGCTGTACGCTGACGGCAACTGCCTTCAGGCGCGTGTTGATGGACACGCTGGTCATGTCGCCGGCCGAAAAACCGTTTGCCGTTCCAATCGAGGCCATATTAACGCGTTTCTCATAGGCATAGGAGTTAAGCTGCCCCGCCTTAATATCGGCAAGAGATACGATGTCCAACGCCTGTATTGTACCGCTAATAACATACATTTTTTGGTTGTCCTTATTATACGCCACGATTTCGGCTACGCCGCCGTCCGGATGCTTATCGCCGACCGAATAACTGCCCAGATGGGTCAGCATCGTGCTGTAAGTAGCGGGAAGCGCCGAGGTGATTGCGAAGCTTCTGCTCGCAGAACCGGAATATCCGCCGCCCGGCTTCGCCGTGACGGTAACTTGCGCAGTTGTCCCCACATTAGTGTTGTTGCTGTATGAAAGGGTGTAGTGCTCACCTTCAATAAGAGGCGTGCCTCCGTCGGTTACTATCACTGCGGGTTCAATGGGGGCGCCCTTGAAGGCTTGTCCAGCTATTGCCGAGATCATGGATTCCGTGAGGGGCGTTCCGCCGCTGCCTATCGCATCGCCGGTGATGACGATGTCGTTGATGGAAGTGTTGCCGTTTTTGGTGCCACTTATCGCACTGTCTACCAGGTAAACTCTGAGATATACTTCGTCCTTGTCGTTCAGTTCCGCCGGAAGAGAAAAATCAGTGTAAACCGGACGAAGATCGGAATAAGCATCGGTGGCGGCTTCTTTGGGAGCGTTGATCTTGGAGCCCGCAATAGGCGTAAACGGGCCAGTCGGGTTGCCTATGCTGTAGGCAAGCGCGAAGGATTCGGGGCCGCTTTTCGTGGATTTCTGCGAGCTGGAGAACTTGATGTTCTCGTAACCTGCGGTTTTGAATTGAATTTGGAACGCCGAAGCGTTGGCAACAGAAGCGTCTGCGTCCACCATTGCAGAGTCTGCCGACTGCCAGCCGTTTGCTGACAGAGAGCCATTGTTGAGGACAACAGGCGTCCTGTTGCTGCCGGCATATCCGATCAGAACCTGTTGATTCTCGCTCCACGCGGTCAGTTTGAAATTGTCCGGGTACAACCCGCCGGTAGCGGTAAAATGGGAAGTGCCCGGAATAACCTCATAGTCAAAAGCGGCTGCGGCGTTATTCGCCTCAACCTTTAAACCCATCAGTTCCGTGTTGACTGCACCGCCCGCTGTCGCATCGCCGGTGATGACGATGTCGTTGATGGAAGTGTTGCCGTTTTTGGTACCGCTTACCGCACTGTCTACCAGGTAGACTCTGAGATATACTTCGTCCTTGTCGTTCAGTTCCGCCGGAAGAGGAAAATCAGTGTAAGCCGGACGAAGATCGGAATAAGCATCGGTGGCGGCTTCTTTGGGAGCGTTTATCTTGGAGCCCGCAATAGGCGTAAACGGGCCTGCTGGGTTGTCTATGCTGTAGGCAAGCGCGAAGGATTCGGGGCCGCTTTTCGTGGATTTCTGCGAGCTGGAGAACTTGATGTTCTCGTAACCTGCGGTTTTGAATTGAATTTGGAACGCCGAGGCGTTGGCAACAGAAGCGTCTGCGTCCACCATTGCAGAGTCTGCCGACTGCCAGCCGTTTGCTGACAGAGAGCCATTGTTGAGGACAACAGGCGTCCTGTTGCTGCCGGCATATCCGATCAGAACCTGCTGATTCTCGCTCCATGCGGTCAGTCTGGAATCGTTCCGAAACTCGCCGGAAGTTGCAGTGAAATGAGAAGATCCCGGAATCACCGCACGGTCATATTCAGCAGCGGCGTTGGACGCCAGGTAGACCATGTTCGCCAGAGCCGTTCCTGACGGCGTGCTGGCCTGGAGGAACGGCGCTGTTCCCGTAAACAAGCCTAATGTCATGCATACAGTCAGCACCCACGATAAAACGCGTTTTGGTTTGAATATGCTCATTTTTTCCATATCGATGTACACTCCCCTGGCAAACTGTTTTTCCCAGTGTACAAGCACTGCATTAACACGAATCCCTGACAATTGTAAAACCCATGTTAAACTTTCGGGGGCCGATTCAGACAAAAAATGGCGATGCTGAGGGAGTTTATCCCCGCATCGCCATTTCTGATCTTCGATCTATGGCTGTCTTCGTCACCGACTCTTAACGAGAAGCTCGACCGCCTGCTGGACCATCTTCTTCGTATCCCCGCCCGAAGCCTGCTCCTGAACAATGCATTTCTCCAGATTCTCGGCCACGATCGTCGCGATTGCTTTGTCGGCGGCGCTGCGGACGGCGGACAGTTGGGTGATGACGTCTTTGCAATCCTTGCGTTCCTCCATCAGCCGCAGCACCCCGCGAACTTGTCCTTCCAGCCTTCTCAGCCTCTTTTTCACATCGTCGTTGTATTCGTAAGCCAATTCCATCGCCCCCTTCGCCTTGTCGACGCGCTTAATACCTGCATGGGTATATTATAGTCCAAAAAAGAAAGCCGTGCCAAGTCAGATAAACAGATTAACCTTGGCCCTGGTCGCGTCTCCGAGATAAGCGCCCACTCCCGCCAATTCCATGCCGTCGATCAACTCCTCGCGCTTCAGACCGAGCAGATCCATCGTCATCGTGCAAGCGACCAGCTTGACTCCTTGCTCCTGTGCCAGTTCGATCAATTGTGGAAGGGCGAGCGCGTTGTGCTTCTTCATGACGTGCTTGATCATCGCCGGCCCCATACCCAGCATGTTCATCTTGGACAGACCGAGCTTGTTCGCTCCCCGCGGCATCTTCCAACCGAACATTTTCTCCAGCAAGCCCTTGTCGGTCTTGACGACCTCGTCCTTGCGCATCGCGTTAAGCCCCCAGAAGGTGAAAAAAATCGTCACGTCATGATCGTAAGCGGCCGCCCCGTTGGCAATAATGAAAGCCGCGATCGCCTTGTCCAGCTCTCCGCTGAACAGCACGATCGTCGTTCGCTCCTTGTCCGTCGTAACTTCCATGAATTGAATTCCCCCTATCGTTAAAATAATAAGTCCGTCCATATTTTCACGACCGTAGCCGAGATAAGCGCGATTAACATCCATTGCAGCGTCTTCGTGCCGATCTTCTTGCTCATCCTCGCCCCGATCGGGGCCGCGATCAAGCTCGCGACGATCATGATGACGGAAGGCCAAAACGGCATGTGGCCGCCCATCAGCTTGCCCGCCGTCGAGCCGATCGACGAGACGAACGTAATGACGAGGGAGGAAGCGATCGCGACTCTCGTCGGAATACGCAAGATGACGAGCATAACCGGCACGGTGATGAACGCCCCCGCGGCCCCGACGATGCCGGACACGATTCCGATCGCCAAGGAGAGCGCGAACGCGAGCGGCCGGTTGAATTTCAGCCCGGCGGCATCGCCCCCGCCTTCATCCGCCCGTTTCGGGAAGAACATCATCACGGCCGCTATAAGCGCCAAGACGGCATAGGTCGCATTAATAACGGAGTCGGACAGCCACTGCGAACCGTAACCTCCGGCGAAGCCGCCCGCCACGATCGCCGTTCCCATCACGACGACGAGCGGCTTGTGGATGTAGCCTCCCTTGCGGAATACGAGCGCTCCGGAGAGCGTCGCGAAAAACACCTGAATCGCGCTCATCGCCGACACCTGCTGGGCGGTAAAGGCCGCAAAGCCAAGCGCCGGCGGAATGTAGAGCAGCATCGGATACTTGATGATCGAGCCTCCGATGCCGACCATGCCCGAGATCATCGAGCCGACAAAACCGATTGCCAGCAGCAGCGCAGCCAAACCCGGGTCCAGGTCAAACGCCATCGCATCGAACACCTCCCTTGTGCGGCGCGCGTACGCCTCAGCCCTTCCGGATCAGAAAACGGAAGACGCCGTTCATTTCTTCGTGCGAAATCCATTCGTTCGGGGACTGTTTGACCCATGCCTGGAAGTCATTCAAAGCCCCCCGATCCGTCACCAGCAGCTCCAGCACTTGTCCCGCCTGCATCCCGTCGAGCGCTCTCTTCGCCTTGACGAGCGGCATCGGACAAGCAAGACCTTTCGTATCCACCGTCAAATCGATATTAGCCATGTTCGTGTTCCTCCTATTTGTCGTGAATGGCGCAGCGGTTCGGTCCGATTTCCATTTCCCGCTGTTCTTCCTCGTCAGGGGTCAAACGCCCCATGTTGGTCTGGCGAATCTGTTTGTAGGCATTCGGCTGAGGGGGCAAATCCGCCGTGACGGCATTGTCGAAAGCCGTCTCGTCCGCGATGTTCAGTCCCGGATTGTTCGCGTACAAATCCCCCAGCTTCGCCGACACGCTCCCGTCCTCGGCGAGCTCTTCGGGTTGTCCGTAGTGAGCCGGCAGCACGATCAGGCGGTCGGGCAGCCTTTTGTAGGTTTCGTACAGCGTTCTGCGCAGATCCCCCGACCAAGCTTCGGCTTGACCGGCCAAATCCGGACGGCCGATCGAGACCGTGAACAGAATGTCCCCGCTCAGCAAATACCGGTCGTCGACAATAAGCGAAGTGCTTCCGATCGTATGCCCCGGGGAGTATATCGGCTGAATCGAGATTTCCGAGCGGCCGACCTTGATCGCGCGTCCTTCCTTCAGCGGCTCGTAGGAGAACACGACTTCATCCGCGTCCTTGGCGGGCAGCCAGTAGGTCGCTCCGGCCTCTTCGGCGATTTTCCGCCCGCCGGAAATATGATCCGCATGCAGATGGGTGTCGATCGTATGCCGAATGAACGCTCCCTTCTCTTCCGCGAATCGGGCGAGCGCACCGGTCATGCGGGGCGCATCCACGACGGCAGCTTCGCCTTCCGAGACGATCATATACGACAAGCAGCCCTTGCCCGGCCGGACGAACTGATACAGCTCGCCGCCTCCGTTCAAGTCTCCGATCTTGACCGGCTCCAGATGCTCGCTCCAGGCTTTCATGCCGCCTTCCAGGTAACGGACGGAGTTGCGGCCGGCTTCGGCGAGTTGATCGGCGACGAAACGGGAAGAGCCTTCCTTGGCGCAGGCGACCAGTATCGTTCCCTCTTCAGGCAGATAAGGCAGAGCGGGCTCGACGCCTTCCAGCAGTTCGAAGTAAGGAACGTTGGCGCTCGCGATGCTGGGTCCTTCGATTTTCCAATCCGCGTAAGCGTCGCCGTTGCGAACGTCCAGAATAAACAGAGGCGAGCGGGCGATCATCGCACGCGCCACCTCCCCGGGCGACATCGGGGCGGCTTGGCGGCTGCGCGTTCCGTCCGCCCACCCGGACATTCCCGGCACGACGTTGATCGCGCTGAAGCGATGCTCCTGAAGCATCCGGCAAGCCATTGCGCTCCTTCTGCCGGTACGGCATACGACGTAGATCCGATGGCTGCGATCCAGCTCGCCGAGCCGGTTCTCCAGCTCTCCGAACGGAATGGAGATCGCGCCGGGGATGTGGCCGAAGGCGAACTCCGCCGGCTCGCGGACGTCCAAGATCGTCAGCTTTCCACGGTCTGCGGCGGACTCGAGCAGTTCGCGAAGCGCCTCGTTCCCGATTGCCGGAGAGAACGGCTCTTCCTCGAGCGCCTCTTCCGCCGAAGCTTTGCGAATATAATGCTTCAGCACCCCCTCTTCGCGCAGCGTGCCCAAATACTGGTGTCCGGTTCCCTTGGCCCAGCCCTGCAGATCGGCGAGCGACCCTTCGTCCGTCGCCTGGACCTCGATCACTTCTCCCGGCTTTAACGTTTCCATCGCTTGCTTCGTTCTGACGACAGGCATCGGGCAAGCCAGCCCTTTGCAATCCAACGCTTGATTCGCAACGACTGAACGCGTCATCCTCCAAGCCCCCTTCTAAATACCCCATATGGTATATTTGAATGTATAAAATTATACCCTGTAGGGTATGTTATAGATCATAAAGACAAATCGCGCATTTGTCAACAGCTTTCCGAAAACGCCGTACGAGCCGACGTCCCCGCACACGAAAAAGCCGCCCCAAGCTCCGGAGAAGGGAGCGGGCGGCTTGCGACGATTCGCGTTACAGCGGCAACGTCAGCCGTTTTCTTTTCTCAAAATAGACGATTTCCGTATAGCCCGTCCGCTTGGCAAGCTCGGCCGCTTCGTCCAGCAAAGTGCCGATGTCGTCCGGGTAGTGGGAGTCGGAGCTGAGCGTGATCGGAACGCCGTGCTCGCGCAGCTTGGCCAGAAGACTCGGACTCGGGCACATCTCCTTGACCGGATAACGGTAGGCGAGACCCGTATTGATCTCCGTCGCCACGCCTGCCCGCTTCAGCGCCGCGGCGAGGTCGTCGTACAAGTCGATCAGCAGGCTCTCGTCCGGCCTGTAGCCGAACACCTTCAAGTTGTCGAGATGCGCGATCATATCGAACAATCCGGAGTTGGCCGCCTGCTTGACGTGCTCGAACGCATATTTGTACAGCTCCAGCAAATCTTTGCTCTCGTAAATCTCTTTCACTTCCGGGTTGTCGAACCCCCAGCCGTCCAGGAAATGCACGCTTCCGATGACGTAATCGAGCTCGTACCGATCCAGCAGCGCCTTCAGCTCCGCCTCTCCGCCCGGGAAATAATCGGCCTCCACGCCGATGGACAGCGGATGCCCTTTGGCCTGCATGTTGCGCGCCGCGCCCAGAAACTCCTCGATCGAGCACAGCCGCACTCTGTCGAACCAATAACGCTGCAGCCGTCCCAGCTCGCTGTCGTCCATCAGAATAAATTTTTCATAATAGCCGCGAAACTCTTCGAACCGGTACAGATGGTCGACCATGCCGAAGCGCTCGATGCCTTTTTTCCGACCTTCGATCAAATAAGCTTCCATCCATCTTTCCGCAAAGCCGCCCTCGTCGATCCGTTGCTTCAGACGCTCGATCTGACCCTCCATCCACTGCAGCGTATTGCGGTCCCCGCGCGGCTCCGGCTCTCCCGGCACGACTTCCAGCGCCTTGGCCGTTCTCTGCAGCCAGTTAAAGGAGTAAGGCCCCTCCTCCAGATGAAAATGGAAATCGACTTTCATTGCCCTTCCTCCTTGTGCGCAGCCCCGAGGGCTCCTCTGCTCCGAGCTTTAATCCGCGAAGCCCGGAATCGGACCGGGAGTCATGACCGCAGTCGGCTCTACGCCCAGCAGCTTGCACACCATCGGTGTAACGAGAAGCTGCGGCAAGTATTCGTCGGTATAGACGCCCGGGGCGAACGACGGACTGATCGCGAACAGGGGAACGTCCCGTTCCGCCGCGCCGGTTCCGCCGTGATGGCCGAATTCGTTCATGCCGTGATCCGCGGTAATGACGATATGATAGCCTTCCGACATCCAAATTGGCAATAGCTGAGCCAAAATATTGTCCACGCCGAGCGTGCGGCCGCGGTATTGCGCCGAATCCGACGTGAACTTATGTCCTGCGTCGTCGATATTCATCGAATGAATGTACAGTAAATCCGGATCGTACGTTCTTCTCAAATATTCCGCGTCGAGAAACAGATGCGAGTCCGGGTAGACGTCGTCGAAGTAAAATTTCCCGTGCTGAATCGGCCTGTCCAAGTCGTGCTGCTCGCGGTCCGTCAAATAGTCGAACGGAGCGCTGTTGTACAGCTCGCTTACCCAGTGATAGGCGGCGGCGGCCGTCGTCAGCCCTTTCTCCCTCGCCAGATGGAACAAGCTCTTGTTATGGGACAATCGGACGACTTGGTTGGAGGTGATGCCGTTCTGCCAGCTCGGAGTTCCCGTCAAAAGCACTTCGTACAGAGGCCGGGACAGGCTGGGCAGCTCGGACTTGACTTTGTACAGCGCCGCTTTCCCTTTCTCCACCAGATGATAGACGTATCCAAGCTGGGCTACCGCGGTGTCGTAACGCAATCCATCCAGAACGACAAATATGACTTTGGACAAGCAGAAAACCTCCTGTTGTGTTTTCCTGTTTTTAGTTGTATTGTTTCCTGTATTATACCTGTCCAAAGATTAACGAATCAACAAGTTTACGTTAAATAAATGTTAAAAATAAGAGCCCCCCAATGTACCAAGCACACTCCCGCCGGTTCCCACATATACATAAGGTGGTGAAATTTTTGTTCATGACAGGGGGCTTGGCTTAACATGATACGCGAAGAGGAACAACTTGAGCTGGAGACGGCGATTGCGGACATTACGAAAATTGCGGAACGATTCGAGCTCGATTTCTATCCGATGAGGTACGAGATCTGTCCGGCGGACATCATCTATACCTTCGGCGCTTACGGCATGCCGACACGATTCAGCCACTGGAGCTTCGGCAAGACGTTTAACCGGATGAAAATGCAGTACGACCTCGGTCTCAGCAAAATTTACGAGCTCGTCATCAACTCCAATCCGTGCTACGCCTTTCTGCTGGACGGCAACTCCTTGGTGCAGAACAAGCTGATCGTCGCCCACGTGCTCGCCCACTGCGACTTCTTCAAGAACAACGCCCGCTTCTCCGTCTCCAACCGCAATATGGTGGAGAGCATGTCCGCCGCCGCGGAGCGCATCAGCGGATACGAGATCGAATACGGCACGGCGGAGGTCGAACGCTTCCTCGATGCGGTCATGGCGATCCAGGAGCACGTCGACCCCGTCATCCGCAAGCCGTACGGCCTCGACCGCAAGCATTACATGGAGACGCAGCAGCGCCGGGAGAAGAAGGAGAGAAACGCGGGCCGCCTCTCCTCCCCGTACGACGACCTGTGGGATCTCGAGAGCTACGAAGCGAACGGACAGAGCAAGGCGGATCAGGAGGAGAACGACGTTCCGAAACGTTTTCCGGTCAGCCCGGAGAAGGACATCGTCTGGTTCATCCAGCAATTTTCTCCTGTGCTCGAAGACTGGCAGCGCGATATCATGAGCATCATCCGCGAGGAGATGCTGTACTTCTGGCCGCAGATCGAGACGAAGATCATGAACGAAGGCTGGGCTTCGTACTGGCATCAGAGAATCATGCGCGAGCTGCCGCTGACGAGCGAGGAGACGGTCGAATACGCCAAGTTGAATTCGGCGGTCGTGCAGCCTTCCAAGCATTCGCTTAATCCGTACTATCTCGGGCTTAAAATATTCGAGGACATCGAGAAGAGGTTCGGGCGCGAGAAAATATTCGAGGTGCGCGAGCTCGATTCCGACGCCTCCTTCCTGCGCAACTACTTGACGAAGGAGCTGACGGAGGAGCTGGATTTGTACATTTTCGAGAAAAAGGGGCAAGAGTGGAAAATTACCGACAAAGGCTGGGAGAACGTGCGCGATCAGCTCGTCTTCTCCCGCGTGAACGGCGGCTTCCCCTATCTGGAGGTGACGGACGCCGACTATCAGCGGACCGGCGAGCTATATGTGACGCATCGATACGAAGGTACCGAACTCGACCTCAAATACGTGGAACGGACGCTGCCTTATCTCGTGTCTCTATGGGGCAAGAACGTGCATCTGGAGACGTTCTGCGATGACAAAAAGGTGCTGTTCACATGCGACGGCAAGAAGACGAACCGGCGCAGCGCGTAACGAGCGGCGAGAGGGGGCTTACCCGTAAGCGAAACTTCGCTTGCTTACGGGAAGCCCCCTAAAGTGTTATTCAGGAGAGACGAGCGATTTCCATTTTCTCACGACCCGTTCGCCTCCCTCTCCGCAAGAGCGGCAAAGTCCTTCACGGCAAAGACGTCCCGAAAATCGTTCATATGATAGTGGTGCTGGTAGACGAGCTCGGAGACGTCCAGCTCGATTGTCATCTCCAATTCCCGGTTGATCCGGCGCAGCGTGTCGTACAGAGCGATTACTTCCTCCGGACTGTGCGGTCCGACCCAGTGATACCCGAGCGAGACGTGCGGCACGAACAACTCGCCAAGCGGATAGACAGCTTCCAGCCTATCGAACAGATCGATGAGCAGCTCGCAGTCCTCTTTCGCTTCGGGCACGAACTTAAGACCGATAATGTCCTTCCCTCCGGTGCTGACGCCGAGCGCCCTCATGCGAATAGAGCGCTCTCCGAATTGCGCGGCGATCCGTTGAAATTCGGCCTTCACCCGAGGCTCCGTCCGCTCGATGCTGTGTTGGATCCTTTCGTCGTCGCCGGCAACGTTGTACGCGTTGCTCAGCGCGTGAATCGTCAGATGGTAAGTATGCGGGTCGAGCGCGACGAACCGGCCTCCGTGCTTCTCGAACAGATGGTCGCTAACATCCAGGCAAATTTTGCGATCGTTGTCCGACAGCATAATGACCGTGGTCGCCCCGTAGAACGGCATCATCTCTCCGTCTGCGGTCACCTTTCGGAGCAGCCGGTCCGATACGGTCCACGGCAGCGGCAGATCGTTCATCTGCCGCTCGAACAAAGAAATCAAGCGATCCGAATAAGTTCGATAATCCAACTGCAATCCACTCCTCCTGCGTAATGCCGTCATTTGACGGCTCCGTCCGTCAAACCGGAAATAAAGTACTTTTGCAGTGCCAGGAACGCCACGGTGACCGGGATGACAGCCATAACCGCTGCCGCGGACGCCGAGCCGAAATCCGACGAAGTGTCGGAGAAGAAGCGTGAGATCGCCAGTGTGACCGTCTGGTTGTGCGGCTTCTGCAAGAAGTAAAGCGGAAACTCGTAGTCGTTCCACACTTTGAGTCCTTTCAGAATCAGCACGGCGGCGGTCACCGGCTTGAGCTGCGGCAGCACGATGCTGTAGAACAGTCTGAAGTGCCCGCATCCGTCCACCTTGGCCGCCTCGTCCAGCTCTCGCGGAATCGTGCGGATAAAGTTGGCGTACAGGAAAATGCTCAGCGGCAAATTGTACGTCGTCAGCACAAGAACGATGCCCCAGTTGGCGTTGATCGCGCCGAAATCGCGCATGACCGCGTACAGCGGGACGATAACGCTCAACGTCGGAACCATCATGACGCCGAGAATGACGTTCATCCAAAGCCGGTTCAGCCGGGAATGAATTCTTGCCAGCGGGTAAGCCGAGACGGACCCGATGACGACGAGCAATACAGCGGTCGATACGGTGAGGACCAAAGTGTTGCCGAACGCTCTCGGGAGATTGCTTTCGAGCAGCGCGCTCTTGAAGTGATCCAGGTAAACGTAATCCGGCAGTCTCCATCGGGAAGACAGATCGGTCGTCCGCTTGAAGGCGACGGACGCCGCGATGTACAGCGGCAGCAGATGAATGACGGCGAGAGCTAGCCCGAGCGGAGGCAGCGCCAGCTTGCGAATACGGCTCATCTCAGTGCTCGACCTCCCTCTTGCGCAAAAATCGGTTAACCGCGATCGTAATCGCCATAATGGTCAGAAACAGCGCGATGCCCAGCGTCGCGGAATAGCCGGCGTTCTGACTGGTGAAGTACAAGTAGTTGATCATCGTCGACACCGAATGAGTGCTGAAGCCCGGCCCTCCGCCGGTCAGCGCCATGACGAGATCGAACAGCTGCAAGCCCCCGATCAGCTTAAGCGTCGCGTTCGTGATAATCGCCGGCGCCAGCAGCGGCAGCGTAATATGTCGAAATCGGCTCCACACCCGAACTCCGTCCATCTCGGCGGCTTCGTAATACGTCTGAGGAATCGTCTGCAGGCCGGCCAGATAGATGACCATGGCTTGTCCGACGTATTGCAGCGACGTAATGAACAGAATCAGTCCGACCGCCCGGCGGGGATCGGCCAGCCAGTCGACGCGCGCCAGCCCGAGCGCGAGCATCAGATCGTTTAGCGCCCCGCCGCTGTATTGCAGCATGAAATACCAGATATAACCCATGATCAAGCCGGAGATCATCACCGGCAAATAGATCGCGGCCCTCGCCAGCGTTCTTCCCGCGAACTTCCGGTTCAACAGCAGCGCGTACAGCAGCCCCCATACGTTCTGGATTACGGCGGAGCCGACTCCGTAAATGATCGTATTGACGAAGGCGGTGCGGATGTTCGAGTCGGAGAACAGC
This sequence comes from Cohnella sp., assembly GCF_041641335.1. NCBI lineage: Bacteria > Bacillati > Bacillota > Bacilli > Caryophanales > Paenibacillaceae > Cohnella > Cohnella sp. The sequence continues at coordinate 55,927 of NZ_JBEPYQ010000039.1, forward strand.
TTCCGGTAATTGTCCCATCCGATGAAGGAATAGTTCTGGGAATAACCGTTCCAATCCGTGAACGAGATCCTCACACCGCTAATCAGCGGGTAGAAGACGAACAGGCCGAAAAGAACGACCGCCGGCGCGTACATCGCGGCAATCTGGAGCCGATCGGCCAGTCGGCTTCGATTCAAGCCGCCGACGCTGACATTACTTCGCATTCGACAGTCGCGTATAATCTTCGCTCATCGCGGCGATGACCTGGACGGCATCCATCGTACCTGCCAGCAGGCCGGAACCGACATTGCCCAGCGTCGTGAACATGCCGTTCGGAAGATACTGCCGATCGAAATGATTGGAGACTGGCGCGTCCTCATATTGATCGAACACTCCTTGCAGCGTGCCGAGATCGACTTCGACGCCATTCAGTCCGGCAGGCAGCGAGTAGGCTTCGGCGATTTTGCGCACGTTGTCGGGCTGGGCCAAGTAATCGATGAGTGCGAGCGCCTGCTCCGGATGTTTCGTGTCCTTCCAGACGCCGACGGAATCCCGTTCCCCGCTGATCAGGAACGGCTTGGCGCTCGCATCCCCGACCGGAATGCGCATCATCGACACGTCGGCGTCGGGATTCAGCTTCTTGATCTCGGCGATCGTCTGGTTCGATTGGAAGGCGAAGGCGACGTTGTTTTTGGCGAATTCAGAGTAGATCGTCGCCTTGTCGGCCGTCAAATAATCGGCATTAAAATAGCCTTGCTCCTTCAGGTTCAGGACGAAATCGGTCACGGCGCCAAACTCCTTCCAGTCGAACGAACCCTGCTCGAAGGCGCTCTTATGGCTGTTCCCGCTCTGCACGAGCAGCGACAGGGAGACGCGGCTGAGCATGCCGGCGATGTCGGACTGCTCCTTGCCGGCTACGGCGATCGGCGTATAGCCGGCTTTCTTGATCGCCTCGCATGCGGCCAGAAACTGCTCCCATGTCTCGGGAACGGACAAGCCGAGCTGCTGCAAAATCGTTTTACTGTAGATCATCCCGCTGACGTCGATGTCCATCGGCAGCGCCAGCAGATGGCCCCCGGCATCGGTAACGACCGGCTTGATCGAATCCGCGACCTGCCCCGCCCACGCCCGGTCTCCGAGCGGCAGCAAATATTCTCCGAATCTGCGCACGGACCAGCCGGCCGTCGAGAACAAATCGGGCATGTCGTTGTTCGCCATTCTGGCCGTCATCAGCGTGTTAAAATCTTTGCCGAGCTCGGCTAGCTCTACGGTAATGCCCGGATGGCTGTCATTAAACCCGACGACGATCTCTTTGAACGCTTCCAGCGTCCCGCCCGATGCGTTGGTCGAGAATTCGAGCGTAACCGGCTGCTTGGAAGGCGAGGGCGAAG